>CAZBMX010000118.1:0-3364 GCA_964493195.1 uncultured Pseudomonadales bacterium | reverse complement strand
AATAAAACAACTCCACCCTATGATCCCAGTCAATGGACTGAACCACCAGTGGTTTATTATCCTGACCCCGATGAAGAAGTTCGAGTAGAGCCATTCAATAACCAGGGTTGCCTGGAGGAGTCGCTGTATGCTTTTTTTTACTTGGGATATGTTTTGGCAAAAAAAACGTACGAACTACTACAAACACCAATATACGAAAAGCAGCCAGACTTCAAAGCAACTTCAGCAAAGCAAAAACGCCCCTCTGCAAAAGAGCGCCGACGAAACCAAATCACGGGATTCGATGTTGTATTTTTTTTCAGCTCGATATGGTTTCTGTGGACCAGCTTCGACCGTTTCTCAGATAAACTTTCTTACTATCAGCAATTTGACCCCAACGTGCTGCAGCAGCTACTTGCGTACTGGCGAGATCTACTGGTGACAATCCAAAATGTTGAGTCAATCAATAAAATGTCCGCTGCGCTGCACTATAGGGAAGTGCTTGGAGCAGCTCTCGGTTCCATAGTACTTTCTGCTGAACTCCTCAAGATATACAAAACATTACCTGATAGCCCCGTAAAAAATCCACCAAAGGCTCTTGCTGCACCAAGTTCACAAAGACTTACCACTACACGCAAGACAAAAGCAAAACCTACAGTATCAGGGCAAAGAACTGATGGTACCGCCGCCAAAAAACCAAAATAAATGCAGCACATAAAATTTGACATCCTTTGATATAATCCAAACCTGTACACAATACTGTGATAGGTGCACCCAATATGTCTCTGAGTCCTGATCTTCCTAAACTTGGCCAACCTCAAGCAGTGAAACCAGTTCACGAAACAACAGCCCCACCTCTCGAAACAAAAATAAAAGTTACAGCTTTGCTCGGTGAAATTCTGCTCAGCAATGGGAGGAATATAGTTGTGGGACTGGCTCCTGATGGAAGTTTGGCCACAGCTGATTCTCTCAAGGATTTCGATCTTGATCATGCTGAAGCACGAGCGATTTTGGGCGACATGGGTCTGGGGAAGGAAATCGATTTGTCTGCAAGGTATGACCTTGTTGTACCAGTCTACATCGATAAAACACAAGCAACAATCTTTAGCGTCACAGAGTTAAAAAGAAGTGAAAGTTACATCAGGATCGTGGCTACCATACCAAAGGGTTCCATTGCAAGCCAACACCTCTCTGCGCTCGCTGGCACCACCATTGAGTTAACAATCGGCCTGCCACACTTCTTAGAACACTTTAGGTCAACGCAACCATTCTTCAGTTTACGCTCAAGTCGCCACACAGCAGTGCACACGTTTTTAGTGTTGGATGTCCCTGAGGGTCAGTTGGATCTACCCAGAGAACAAAAATCAGGCATAGCTCTGTGTTTCCAGTGGGAAAAAAATCTGCTGCAGCAAGCTGTAGGCGATCCAGGCATTTCATCTGTCAGCATCCTTGCGGGTTTCATAGAAAAACTGATCGAGCGCATCGATTTCGATTCACATGACAGATACAAACCACTGATTGATGCCATCAATCTCCTCTTTGCTATCACTGCTCAAGAAGTCGGTACAGTGCGGAAAATGCAAATGCGATTCTCCTGGAAGGTATCTGAATTAGAATTACAAACACTGCAAGCTATAAGAGCTCGGGTACACGATACACGGCACCCCCATCCATTTTTACTGCCTCAACTGATCATAACAGCAATTGCGCACTATGAAAGCTTGAAAGGTGAGACACACGCTGAGATGATCAAAAATCTAGTGGACTGGCTTGCAACAGACCCCACCGGGTTGCTCACCAAGCCCGAACCGAAAGCAAGACATTCAAAACAAGTAAAGGAACGAGCATCTGAACCAGAATACAACCTGGCAATCACTCCATATCATTCAGACAATAAGCAGTTTCCACAGTGCGCAAATGTAGACACGCAATGGCTGCGCGTGCGATCCTCAGGTAACGCATGGAGGCAGGCCAGTGAGTATCAAGAGCTACATGATGCTCAAGATGTAGCTGGATGGTGCGAGCAACTGTGCTCATTGCTCAAACCTGAAGCACATGTTGATCTTCACTTACGCTTTCACATACTACAGAAGCTATACCGGTATGTTCGAAATGGCGAACTCCTCGGTAGCAATGTCAGACTCACGGTCAAGGAGAACAAAGAAATTGAAATGACAGTAGCACATCACCTGTATGCACGAGCAACACAAATACTGCATAGTATGAGTTCGCTTGATTTTGAGACGCTGCAAGGGGGCGGTTTTCTGGATGTTACGTTCCGAGAATCTGGAGCGCTCTACTTCATGTGTTACATGCACAAATACGCGCCAGCAGAACTCTGCGCCAAGTTTATGGAGCGATGGGTTACAGCCCATCTTGCTCGTCTACAAAACTTTGTTCCACCATTCAACTCCAGCATGATAGCAGCATTCAAGGAACTCATGATTCAGGCTGAAAACTTTTTGGATAAAGCTGATTCATCAACCACAGCTGCCAGCATACGAGAGTGCCGAATGCTCCTGAATTGGACAAGGTCTTTAATCAACACACGAGACACAACTGAATTTCCAAAGTTCATCACACCCACTGCACATGGTCGTGTAGAACCTATTGATATGGCTGCATTCTCAGTCGAGAAGTGGACACCGTCCCCGGACAAGTCGTTGGACGTACCTGTGTTCTTTCCATCCGCTCAACACATCGCACAATGGGCGAACGGCATTGCAAGCGAATATCTTGCAGGCAACGGCTCAATAAGCTCTGGTGATTTGCTGCAAAAGCTACAAGATGCATTTAAGCACGTAGTCGATGATAAATCGTTACGAGCTCTTCAAGTAGCTGGCGCAAACCTTTCTCTGCCAGAATTCTTAAAAAATAAAATCGACGAGCTACGCTGTTCGCACATCACACCGTTGGGTAACACAACGCTGACTGTAGAACAGTGGTGTGCACAACTGTTACAAGCTGTACGACAGGAACAAGGTCAGTTTTCACTTATCCCAGACAAATGTTTGCAACTTTTTACACAGGAAACAACAAAGCTGTTTAACTTGTACCAAGACAATCAACCGCCACGAGTTAGTCAGACTGAGGCTGCAAGTCTTGTTGCGCTCCTTTCGTACATTGATAAGGTTATAAGCTACTACAATGAAGCTACTGGGAAGTTACTCCGCCCCGGAGCAGAAGCGAGACACTATATAGATCAACTGCGCAGAATTTCTCAGAACTCCAACAAAATTCGCAGCGCAATCAGTCTAGGTAGTATGCTGCAAACTCCGAAGAGGAAGTAGCCGTAGCGAAAGTTTTCAGAACCGAAAACACAGCTGGTAAATTCTACCCAGTCTGTTGGCTTACCCCTGTTGCAAACGCACAATTTGCCGCAATA
>CAZBMX010000117.1:0-3387 GCA_964493195.1 uncultured Pseudomonadales bacterium | reverse complement strand
GCGCCGATCCAACTCGTTGCCTCCACCAACATTTCGGCATCTGGAGATAACACTACCGCACTACTGACGGCGCCAAGCGGGAAAACCACCAGTGATTTCGTCACTGGAAGAATGCAGGACGATGAGAATCCTGCCGATGCGATTGACATTACCACAAGTGATTACACCGAGCTTGAATGGAGTCTGACTGCGACCAGCGCTGCGACCAATGGTGATATCTATCAGTTTAGGGTCACGGTGGCTGGTACGGCGTTTAACACTTATACCGTTACACCTCAGTGGACGATCGGTGCAGGTGACTCGACATTCACTCAAAGTTCATATCGGTGGTATGTTGATTCAGACAATGAGAACGTAACCGCTGTCTGGGGTAACCCAGATATTGCAGAGGATACAGCGCTGGCGCTGTTGCCAGCAACCAATGCAACACCCGTGAACGCTGACGAAATTCGATTGCGGGTTGCTATCACTATCGGTACCGCCAATCTGTCAGCTTCAACACAGCAGTTTAAACTGCAGTACAAGGCAGGCACGGACGAGTCATGTACCACTGGTTCTTGGACTGATGTGGGTGCAGGTGGTGGCGGGGCGATTTGGCGTTACGCAACGTCCTCAGTTACTGATGGGACAACATTAACCGTACTTAAACTGACTGTTTCCGACGTCCTGGGTGTATATGCCAAAGCGAGTCCGACAGCCACGAATCCCAATGGCGCAAACACGACCCAAGCAATTGAGTATGATTTTCATATTCAGCACAATGCAGCAGGTAATGCCACTACATATAGCTTTAGAGTCGTAGAGAGTGATGGTACAGAACTGACCACCTATTCTGAGTGTCCCACCCTCAGCACTCGACAAGTTGTTGATCAGGAACTGCGCCATGGCAACGTGTTTGGTGATGAGATTGAGCGTGGGATGACTCGCTTGGACTAATTTTTTACGTATGCGGTATACTCAGCGATATGAAGTTCGTGGCTGTTAGCTGCCTAATATTAGGGATTATTGCATTATTGGTGTGGACGGTTGGTTTCCGTGGCGGATCTAGTCAGTTACTTACTCCAACACCAAAACCTGAAATTGAGACAGTCACTGATGGCAGCAGAACGCACATTTTCATCAATGAGGCAGATGAAACTTTACAGATTAGCACCGGAAGTGCCAATCATCGACAGCCATTTCGACGTGGTGATTTTATTGTGTGGGTAGAAGCACCACAGGATCGATCTGAGAAATATATTGTGCGCTACCACGTACCAACTGCCACTGCAATCCGTCTAACTGATACCGGCGTGAGTCAACACCCACGGGTGAATACGCAAGGCGCTGTGGTGTGGCAGCAGTGGACACAGACAGGTTGGCAAATATTTTTCTTTGATGGCAGTACCAGTCAGCAAATTACCAGTGGAACTCACCCTGCAATTCATCCTGATATTTTTGAAGAACGGGTCGTGTATGCACAATCACTCGGTGATGGAGGTTGGCAGGTGGAAGAGCTGTCACTGACCACAAAAAAACGGGCGACTATTCCTAATAGTGAAGGTGAGAAATATCCTACCTTTGAACATGATAGAGTCTTGTTTCGGGGTCCTGACCAGTTCAGTGTTTCCCAGTAACTGAAGGTTACTTCCCAAAATGCACCGTGTGTAAATAAGCGCTAATTCTTGAGATGGCAAAAATAATTGCATTCACCAGCGCTAGTATTAGGAATGGCTCTGCAGCAGGACTTTGGTATAGGAATGTAAACAGGAAACCTAAAATAAGTGAAAGTGCAAGATTGGTTTCAAATGCATTAATGACAACCCGTTTGAGCACAGCTTTTACAGTATTACGCCATCCGCCAGCGCCCTCGGGTGAAAGCTCAAGCTGAATTTTTTCTGTTGTCCGGTCAAGTGTAATCGATTGTGGTGCGTACCCCTGTGCCATTGCTACCAGTGACACCGACGAAGATCCCAGGAATCTAGATGGGATTGCAAAGCTGCCGTTTCTGTGACTCTGTAAAATTGCTAACGTTTTACCGTTGGAATCGACAATACTAAGAATTGCTTCAGCTGGTCTACTGGATTGTGAGGACACAATTGAACCAGGGATATAGCTGGCTGTGCCCAACCCTTTGCTCAGCAGAAAACCAAAGTGATGTAGCAAACTGCGCACAATGGTTAGTACTGAGAACTGCGCCTGCGCCAATAAGCCCACCAGACTGAGCGGAGCAGACACCGCAATGGTCCATAATGTTACCAGTTTTAGTGTAGCTGATGACTGTGCCTCAGCACGCAGGGCGTTTGCCAATTGCGCTGCTTTCAGACTGATTGTTTCAGTGTGGTAGCGGATAGAACTCAGGAGTGCGCTGCCGGTTGGTTGCAGTGCAACCGTCGGAAAATTGGACCGAGTCAGTGTAGAGAAATTGACCTCTTGTTGTTGGTAGCCGATGGCAGAAATTTCTGCCTTATACTCTCCTGGTGGTAAGGCGAAAGGCAGCGTGCCATCCGGATTGCTGAACAGAGGATTTTCTCGCAGATACTCTGGTGCCAACAACTGTGTATATAAATTGTTGTTCGGATCTTTGCGTGAAAGTAATATTCGGGCTCGCTCAATCGGTTGATCAGTCACTGCATCAATAACCTTGAGCGGTGGTGAGATCCAGATGACAAAAATAGGAATATGCTGCTGGTTGCCAAATGTTGTTCGGATAGTAGCGGAGTATTCAAGTTCGCCTGAGGTAATTGGCGAGAGCAACCGGGTGCTCCAGACTCCCGGTTGTGTGCGCACAAAGGTGGTTGTATATATATCTTCTCCAGACAAGTCTCTATATAAGACAATGCTTTCAATTTGCGCATCATTTGTAATCATCAGCGACAGCTCAATTGGCTGGTCGCTGGAGAGCAAGAAGGGAGAGTTGTTTGCGGTTGGGCCAGTCCACAAATGAGCTCCGTTGCTGGTGATGGTGACTGAGTTGGGAATTGGTACATCGCCAGTTTGAGCCGTTTGGAACTGAAGCAAGTCGCTCAACACCTCCGTTCCAGTTGAGGATGGTACGCTCAACTGAAGATAGTACTGAGTGTTGGGAAGTAATTGATTGAGCCGCACTCTGTGAGTACGTGCGGAAGGGCTGGTGCTAAGTTGCGTTAGTGCAGTTGCCGTCCTCCCGTATCGTACAGTGAGGGGGCTGGCACTTGATAGCACCACTACCAGTTCAACACTAGTGTCCGAAACTTGCGAGATTGCGTATGATTCAAATCGAACGGCAGTTGCTGGCGATGGACTTGGTGAGGGCGATGGACTTGGGCTGGCCGTTGTGGAAGTACTGGTTGTTGGCGATGGCGTTGGCGTTGGTGATGCTGTAACGGCAGGAGCATCGTACTCGTATGAAATGGAGCTTGAGGAATC
>CAZBMX010000116.1:0-3392 GCA_964493195.1 uncultured Pseudomonadales bacterium | reverse complement strand
TCCTGGCGCGTTTCTTGCTCTGATGTTTTTGTGGTCAACCCATCCAGCGTGGCTAACTCCTCAGTAATCACCGCCACTTCCGCCTTGCGTACTTCCTGCTGTAACTCTGCAAACGCATCAGTCAGCTCAATAGCGGGGTTAAAGCCTTGGGCCGACTCCTTGCGCGCCAAGTGCTCCGGATTGGTGGTCAACTCAAATAGTAACTGTTGCTGGTCGTCAGCCAAAGTGCGGTTGAAAGCACTCAGGTCAAATGGCTGTTTGGTGCTGGCCAAACGCTGCACAATATCTGCCACTGCCGGTTGAGAAAACTGCCCTGCTGCAATTTTGAGCACCCACTTGGCAAACTCAGCATCCGCCAACTGCACTAGCAGGAACACGCACAGCTGCTCAAGCACCTGCCGCCGAGTTTGCTTGCTGTGCGGCTGAGCTGACTCAACTATATCGGTTTTGCGCACCGGTTTGCCCTGTTTGAACTTCTCCATATCAGATCGCACGCTATCCTGCTTGACGCCAAGCCCCTCGGCCACCTCCCGCACGTAGTGCTCTTGCTCGACGGCGTGGGGAATGCTGGACAGGAGCGGTGCAAGCTCCGACATAATTTTACGTTTGCCATCACCGGTCGCCTCGTCAAACTGCTTGAAGGTTGCGCGAATCACAAATTCATAGGCCGGAATAGCGGCATCAACACTCTCGCGCCACAGTTTGGGATCGCTGCGCGCCAAGTCGTCTGGATCCTTGCCCTTGGGCAGCACCACCACCTTGAGGTCCAACGTAGTCTCTCGCAGCGTAACAATCGCCTTTTTGGTGGCTTCAACACCTGCTGCGTCCGTATCCAAAGCCAATAGCACTGTCTGAACCGAACGACTGAGCAGCTTGACATGCTCTGTGGTGAGCGCAGAACCCTTTATAGCTGCAACAGTGTCCACGTGCGCCTGCACCGAGGAAATCACGTCAAACTCCCCCTCCACGATTACGATCTTGCCTGCTTTGCGAATTTGCTGGTACAGCTCACTGAGTCCAAACAACATTTTGCTCTTGTGATACACCATCGTCTCTGGCGAGTTGATGTACTTGGCTTCCTTGGCAGATTTTTCCAACACTCGGCCCGAAAACCCGACAATTTGGCCCCGATGGTCGCGCAGGGGAAACATGATGCGCCCCCGGAACCGATCATAGTACTGGCCGTTGCGGCCTCTAAGGATGAGCCCTGCCTTTTCCAACAGCTCCAGCGAGTACTTTTTCTTGCCGTGCAAAAACTTGACTAACCCGTCCCAGCTAGGCAGAGCGTAACCCAACTGAAACAGCTTGATGGAGTCGTTTGCAATGCCGCGCTGCTTGAGCACTGCCCGTCCAGGTTCGCCCGCTTTGTGTTCAGTCAACAAATAGTGATAGTACTCTTTGGCAAGGCTGAGCACTGCCAAAATTTCGTCGTGCTCAGAGTCTTCGGCAGTTTTGTGAAATGTTTCCAGCTGCACTCCCTGCTGGTCAGCGAGATACTTGAGGGCCTCATAAAAACTCATGCCGTCGTACTTTTGCAAAAAGGTGTAGACATCGCCACTTTCACCACAACCGAAGCATTTGTACCGCTGCATGGTTTGGTTGACAAAAAAAGACGGACTCCGTTCTGAATGAAAGGGACAAAGGCCACGAAAATATGCGCCAGAGCGCTGCAAGTTAAATCGCTCGCCAATCACTGCCACAATATCGGCTGCTTCTTTGATCTGACGGATTTGGGACATCTATGGGTAATTGTAACACTCAGAATGCAATCTGCTTATTCTGCTTATGTTGTATACTCAAAGATATGCAGCAACCAACAACCCCAACCAAAAAACCACCCAAACAAACATACCACGCCACCCCCTTCAGCAAGTACTTCAACCAGCTGTCCGACATCGACAAAAACAAACGCTACAGCGAAGAGTATGGTTCGATTCTCATCTTGAGCTTGGTGGAAGAAGTCGGCGAGATGGCCCGGGCATACCTGGCCGAACATGGCCGCAAACGACTCAACAAGGCTGCTCAAAATGATGAGACCTATGTTGAAGAGCTGGGAGATTTACTGCTCACCATTCTCCGCTTTGCCCGCATCAAAAAAATCAACCTGGACAAGCAACTCAGCCGCTCGCTGGAAAAAGTTAAAAAACGTTTGACTCAACCCAAGGAGTAGCATGCCTGGGCTCCCATCTCGATATGTGCTGAGCATTTTTGCCCGTTGGGCACTCACTGCATACCTCTGCCTCTTTTTTTTGCAACAAACTAACCTAGTGATTTCAGATCTGGGGCGGCACATCATGAATGGCCGATTGGCAAGTGCAGCCTTGAACAGTGGAAACTGGCAGCAATTTTCCCAACTCCTGACTACTAACTATTATTCGTACACTGAATCGGACTTTCCAACGCAAATGCATCATTGGCTGTTTGGCGTGCTAGCAGCAAATGTGGAACAAACGTTTGGTTTTGCTGGCTTGACGGTGCTCAACATGTTTGTCGTAGGAACAGCATTCAGTGTACTAACATGGCTAACCTCTAAACAGTTTGGCGAAGCAAGTGCCCTTGGCGCAGGGTGGTTAGTACTACCCCTATTAACCAGTCGAACAGAAGTTCGCCCGGAATCATTCAGTTTATTGTTCTTGGCACTCAGCTTCTGGCTCGTACGGTATACTATGACACACAAAAGTAACTACAAACAGCTCCTCGCACTTAGTGGAACGGCGCTCGTCATTCAAGCCCTCTGGGTGAACATACATATCTTCTTCGCCCTCGGTGTGGGGATTTTTTTACTCAGCTGGGCGGAACAGTGGTGGCTAACACACAAGGTTAATACCGAACTCAGCGCGCTGTTGATCGGCAGCATGATCGGAACACTCTGCACCCCTTTGGGACTTGCCGGCGTGATGATGCCTTTCAACCTTTTCAACAACTATGGCTACCAGATCGTCGAAAACATGCCGCTGTGGTTTATGCTGGAGCGATTTGGCAGTCCCTTGTATTGGTACATTGTCATCCTGTTTTCCGCTGTATTGTTGGCGCTGCTGGTGCTACATAAAAAAATCTTGCCCAAGGAACCCTGGTTTGTGGTGGTGGCTCTAATTGGTATATTAGGAACAACCGCGCTCAACCGTTTTGCCAACGTGGGAGCGCTGTTGCTCATACCTGTACTCGCACGCGTGCTTGCAGAAATTCCATTTGTCAAAATCTGGGATAGACTCACGAGCACCACAATAGGCTTACTTCTCTCCTCCACAATTGCAACAAGCAGTTTGGTTGCAGCCTTGGCGACACAACTTTTTTTGCCACAGCTGGCAACAGCGGGTATGGGGTTGCGGCCTGACTCACTTCAAGCTGCAGAGTTTATTCGCACAGAGCAGCTACCAGGACCGGTTGTTAAC
>CAZBMX010000115.1:0-3407 GCA_964493195.1 uncultured Pseudomonadales bacterium | reverse complement strand
TGAGCTTTTCCACAGCACGGTACTTGCGGTTCTCGAAGGCTATGACTTCGCCGGATTCGGGAATTAACACTTGTTCGGGCTCAATGCCAAGGGGAGCCGCCACCAGCTCGATAAACTTGACCCTATGCCGATCAGCGCCGCCGATGGGCATAACAAACTGTGGTTTGACTAAACCAACCAATTCTTGCTGTTCTGGTGCACTGGCATGTCCAGAACGGTGCAGCCCAGGTTCAACATCAGGATACAGGACATGCACCCGATTACGGGAAAGCTCATCAATTGCCCCGAAGTATGGAATCTCGTTGCCTGGGATAGCATCCGCTGAGAACACGACTGTGTCTGTTGGCTTGATACGCAACATGGGATGATCACCATAAATCGCGCGAATGAGTGAGGAGCCTTCTTGCCCCTGGCTTCCCGCCACGATCATGCAGAGTTGTCCGTCTTTATAGTCATTTGCGTCTCGCTTGTCGACTTGCATACCTACTGGAATGTGCAAACGCTTGAGCCGTGTTGCAATCTCAACGTTCTGCTCAACAGAGCGGCCGATAAACACCACTTTACGCCCGTGTTTCTCGGCAGCGTCAATGGTTTGTTGAATACGATGAATGTGTGAACTCATGAGTGTGATTACGAACTTGCCGGAAGTATCTGCCATGATACGCTCGATCACGGGACCAGTAGTTGTCTCCGATCCCACCTGTTGGGGATTTTCCACACGTAAACAATCCACCATCATACAGAGCACGTGCTCTTCGGCCAATGCTGAGATGTGTTCAAGGTCGCTCTTCTGGCCGTCCACCGGAGTGGGATCAAGCTTAAAGTCGCTGCCGTGGTAGATAATGCCTTCTGGTGTGCGAATAACAACATGTCGAGTATCCGGTACTGAGTGGGTCACTGCAAACAATTGCACGGTAAAATGCTGACCCACCTTGAACGGATCAATCGTAGTGACGACGTTGACTGTCCGCTGCACTTCACCATCACTCATGCGTTGTTCAGCAAAGCCTGCCGTCAACGGGGATGCGTAGATGGGAAACTCTGGCAAACTGGGCAACAAGTATGGTAATGCAGCGATGTGGTCGTCATGCCCATGTGATAACACCATGCCGGCAATGTGCGCTCCTTCTTCTAGCCGCCGCATGATGTAGGCAGTATCAGGAATCAGCACGTCTACTCCAGGCATGTACATGTCAGGAAAGCCGATACCACAGTCTACGATGAGCAGTTCATCATCGTATTCGTATACAAACATATTTTGGGTAACGTTACCCATACCCCCAAGGGGAGCGATTTTAAGTTGTGCCATAGCGTTCTTTCTGAAACGATTTAGTACTACTGAGTTCGATTCGATTGCAGCTATTATCTCACCAGAATCCCATATATGCGAAGCATCTGGAGCAATCGTTTTACGACTCGGCGGAATTGCGAGAATCTAAATATTAAGGAAAAAAGAACTGCTGTAAAAAACGTGTTTACTACTGTCCAGTAGGCAGCAAATGTAGCGTTAAACTTGGGATCAAATATAAAGTACAACAACACATGCAAGATGAAAAAAGCAGCGAAACAGAGTTTCATGATTCGTAGATAATTTGCCTGCAAACTCTCTGAGTCTAAATAGGTGCGCACAATCATGCCAAAATACAGTACTGCACCAATAAACATACCAATCAAAACTGCCCAATGTGTTGTAAATGCATCAGGTGAAATATTGATTGGAACAAGCACGTTCACTAAGGAAACAAAGGTAAGCAAAGACATTACTCCTATCCAAATAATCAAGTGCGACCACCATAGATGAAAGTACTCTGATAACTCGAACCAATCGAATAAAGGATTATGGTCTTTCTGCAGTCTGAAGGTTTTAGTCAAAGTATGAATTGCGATCGCAGAAAACGTATAAAACGCAATGACGCTCAATGTGGTATCAATGATAAACAATTGATTTACAGAAAGACTTGCACCAACCTCACCACGGAAAATGTAAAACAAAAAATTCTTGACCCAGATAAATAAAATCGGACTAACTACAAACAGATAGATAAACTGCACCAAATCAAGATTCACCAGCTGCCGCTTGCCTTGTTGGTTGTATAACAAAATAGAAAACAACGGAGCCAGAAAGAGAATACTAAGAAGTGCAATGATCATGTGTTATCAGTGATTACGTTCATGCATTGTGCTACCTATTATAGCAAAGCAATTCCGACTAATTTGCAGTACTGACCTACTGCAGTAACGCTTCGGCTACAGCATCGGTAAATTGATCCGCTGCAGATTGTTCTGCAATCCACTTGAGTATGTTTGGCAGTTTCTGAAAATCAGCTAAAAAAGCTTCTTTCATAGCTGTTGATCTCAACGCAGCTGCGGGGTGGTACATGGGCAAAATAAACATACGTTGACCACTCCATCTGATTTTTTGTAGTCGGCCATGAATCTGGGAGATGCGTACATCTGGCAGAAACTTTGCCATGCTGAAACGTCCCAATGTCACAATGATTTTTGGTTGAATTGCTTGAATCTCACGATCTAAGAATGGTTTGTAGGCCGCAATTTCCGCCGGCGTTGGATCGCGATTCTCTGGCGGACGAGCTTTGACAATGTTTGAGATGTAGACCGTCTCTGGTGGATACCCAACTTCTTCTAATGTTTTACGCAACAACTTGCCTGACACCCCTACAAATGGTCGTCGCTGAACTGACTCGTGATAGCCAGGAGCCTCACCAATTAGTAGGATTTCTGCGTCTGGAGTACCCTCGCCAGGAACTATGTCTGCAGAAGTTTGAGACAGCGGCAGCGAACCGGCTGCAGCTTCCAAATCAGAAGTGATCGCTTTAAGTTGTGCCGATTTCGACATACGCTGATAGTATAGCGCACTGCTTTGCCACACATCAGGCACTACTGATTGCAACTCAACTAATATTGCGGGAGAAAGATTTGCTTATTTTCAGGCGTGATGATCACCTCATTGTACCCACGCTCCACAATAATCCGAGCGGCTTTGCGTACAGCACCTTGCAAAGTCCGTTGTAGCGTACGAATACCCGCATCGTAGCCCAACGGGCGAGTAATCACCGGCCACACCTCGTCACGCAAGATAAATTGTTCCGGTCGCAAACCAGCGTCTTCTAAAAGTTTGGGTAATATATATTTCTGGGCTATCACAATTTTCTCCTGGTCTGTATACGACGGCATGGTGATTTTTTCCATACGATCCATGACGGCAGTGGCGATGGCACCGGTGTTGTTGGCTGTGGCCAAGAAAATGGCGTGAGATAAGTTAATGGGGTAGTCAATATAGGTATCGCGGAATGCGTGGTTCTGGGCTGGGTCGAGCAACTCAACCAACACACCCATAATGTCTTTATTAGCTTCTTCGCTTCCCCGGTCAATTTCATCGAGCAAAA
>CAZBMX010000114.1:0-3509 GCA_964493195.1 uncultured Pseudomonadales bacterium | reverse complement strand
GGAAAATCAATCCCATGACTACTAAAGCTGCCGGCCAAAAGACTCGTTTGGGCATGAACTACTCCTTTGGTGAAATAGATAAATACACTTGGGTTCTATTAAAGCGAAAATGAATTGAAAAGTCGAGAGGCAAGTTGTGTATGTACCTTCTTTCTCATTAGGACGCGCGGCGCCTTCTCCGCGCTCACGAAGTTCCTCCCGCATATTGGCAATGTGTTGCAAACACCTGTGGTCGGAACTCCGAAGCCTAATGAGAAAGAAGGTACATACACAAGCAACTTCTGTTTGGATCTTTCTTTTGAAATGCAACTTTGAAAAAAATGCTAGAACTACGTGCTAGGATCTATTTTTCATCATCCGCTGAATATCTCGCTCCTGTGTCCGCTTTTTTAACTTCTCCCGCTTCTCGTACTGCTTCAAACCCTGTCCAATCCCAACTTCCAGCTTAATCAGATTGTGATGCAGTTGTACACTCAGAGGTACCAGCGTCAAGCCTTTCTGGGTGAGTGCTTCTTCTAAACGCAGGATTTCCTTTTTACGTAGCAGCAGCTTGCGCGTGCGTTTGGGATCGTAGTCACGGTTGTCGGCGAATTTGTAGGGAGTAATTTGAGCGTTCAGCAAGAATGCCTCGCCGCTGAGGATCTTGACGTAGCTGCCCGTCAAACTGCCACTGCTGTTGCGCAGACTTTTGACTTCGGCACCTGTCAATAGCATCCCTGCGAGAAACGTGTCGCGGATGCTGTACTCAGAGCGGGCTTTTTTGTTTACAAGAAGCGCCATAGAGCTATAGTATAGCGCGAAACTCGAGGAATTGGGAACACGGCGACTACAGTGCAATCTCAAAAACAGTCGCTCCACTCACCGCAAATGCTTTGTTTTGCGACTCATCAACAAGCAAACCGGTCGCCGCACCAAGCGATTGATTGCTGAACTCACGCAAAAATACCCCTAATTTGGTCAACACTACAACCCGATGCCGGGCTGGCTCCAACACATACAGCGAATCACTTTCCTGAGTGGTAAACAGCGTCACTGCCGAATCGAGTGCCTGAGGCAAACCACTGATGCTAAACTCCTGCTCAGCGCCACTGGTAAATTTTTTTATCGATCCATCAGTGCCGCCCAACCAAATATCACCATCAATAGTCATGCTTACCACAGTGCTGTAATCCAGTCCGCGACTTACCTGCAGCCAGGCAATTGGATCGGAGAACCCACTATCCTGCTGCGCATACCGATACAAATTTCGTTTTGCCGGATTGAACACATATAAAAATCTATCAAACGTACCAAGTAATGTTCCTCCCCGTGTAGAGTCTCCTTCTGCTTTTATTGTTTCTGTTTGGGCGTCTGTTTCCAATGCCATGGCGGTAATGCCTCCGTTCAACATAAACACCTTGCCATCGCTTGATCCAGTAATTGCTCGCAAGCTTGTTTGGTTATCCAAACTCAGCAACTTGGCAGTTTTATCACTCAGGTTCAAAGAGACTAGTTGACGTTTTTCTGCGTCAAGAAACACTGCAAACGAACCAACTCGCGTGGTATGAGTTGTCACAAAATCACTTTTCATTAAACGTAAATCATAAAAAACCGGCAATGTGGTTAACGCTTCTTGACCTGAGATGCTGTCAAAAACCTGTTGCGCAACTGTTTTTTCTGCAGCAAAAGCTGCCACCATACGCTGTTTTTCACTGTGTGAGGCCTCCAACGCGTTGAGTTCTTGAATAACCCTTAGTGTTTGTTCGCGTGCCTCAACTGGTTGTGTCTCAACTTTGCTCTGGGCTTCAATCAGTTGCTTGCGTAGCGGCTCTACTAAACGATTTGCTTCAGCCAGCTCCGTGTTTTTTCTGTATAAAACGTACCCGATACCTATAACTAAAAGCACTATACTTACTACAATGATCATGAGTAACAATCGAGCTCTCCGCTGTCTTACAGGAGATTGGTATGCCACAGCGGACATGTCATCAGTTGCAGGGGCTATTCCTCTAGTTGTTTGAACGAGTCGTACAAACGACCTCAATAACCATAACAATAACAGCCACAACCACTGCAATATCGCCCCGATGATTTTTCCAATACTTAAGAGTCCATGTCTAATCACCTGCAAAAAATCCCAAACCTTTGTACGTTTGTGTGCCAACGTCTGATCTGAGCTAGGCTGATGAGATGCCGATTCCAACAATTCAGACCCCGCCACATCAGTCAACACTTCTTCCGCAGCAACTAGTTCGTTTTTTGCCTCAGGATCCTCTTTGGGAGAGTGGACAAATTGTGTGTTCGACTCCCAATCCTCTTCATCATGCGTTACAAATGCAAATGCAGAAAGTGATGAGTCAGGCTGTGCATGCACACCAGGAACGATAGACGTAATAATAGTGTCCACGTCGTAGCCTTGTTTGGATTTGAGTTCAATTTCACCTAAAAACTGTGTTGCTTGTTCGGTCACAAGGGCAAAAACATCATCTTCTGCTCTGCTTCCTTCAATCAATTTCAGCGTTGTGCCAGATTGGAGAATTGTGCCTATCTTCGTCTGACGACGGAGGAAAACTGCTGCCCGAGATACCGCAAACACCGTTTTTTTGTCACTGATGAGCGCGGCTCCGATCGCCAGTTGGCAACCTACTTCTTCTGTTGCTGTAAGAGCGGCAACCAACTTGCTATACAATTCTTCTGCAGAGTTTATAGTTTCGGATAATAACAAACTGGCCACGTCTCGACCAACGTTACTGGCATGTTTTCCAGCCACCGAAAGCACAGCCACAAACCGATGAGGTGAACTGTGTGTCCCCTCGATGACGTGGGACCAACCAGAGAATTGAGGCAGGCCGACGATGGGCGTGACATGCACGTTCGGCATTACCTTGATTGTATCACAGACTATACAAGTGTGACTTTACACTAGGCCACACAAAGTTAGAGGACAGTAAAGAAAAACCACACCACGCTGATAGCCAATACAAAATGTGCATATCCCAGCAACAATACATAGGGTGAGAATGGCGTATGAATCGTCTCTTTCATCAAGTGTATCTGACGAATCACAATCCCTGCAAAAAACAAATACAATAAAGCTGATAGGATAAATAACAATTTAAACACTGACAACAGCAGACTACTAAAGAACAAGGGATCCTGTGTTGGCAAATTCACAGACGTAGGAAGTTGCAAGAGAGTGGCTAACATTAGTTTACCCTCCCTTCTATCTTTTCACGTTCTTCCTCGAGCAGGAGTTCGTTGATTAAATTAGTTACTTTAGTTGGGTGAGGAACACGGTCAAACTCGAATTCTCGCTTTTCTGCAGCAGTTTGGATTGTAATCCTACCGTAGTCAAACAACGCGGCAAAAAAGCCTCCTGCACTAGCAGTTGTGTCTTCAATATTGTCGATTTTAGCGGCTGAGACATTCTTATATATGAGAGAGTGAAAATCGACGTCAATGATGCGTTCATCAGTAATGATGTAGACATTGTAAAACCACTTGAGAAATGATTCCAAGACAAAGCCACT
>CAZBMX010000113.1:0-3624 GCA_964493195.1 uncultured Pseudomonadales bacterium | reverse complement strand
CTCACACGAGTGAGCTTAATCAGCAAACTGACTTGTTGGTCAATTTTTGTACTCGGTGTTTGGCTCATCACGGTTAGTGCATCACGCACTTCTTTTGCAGCATTTGCCCTGTGCAGTATGTTGGTAGTTTGCTTGATCAGTCTCAAAGAACGCACTACTGCGCAGCGGATACGCTACACAGCAACCAGAGCGATCTCGATAGCATTCATAATTCTTGCAATATTCTGGAGCTTCGGTGACGACATCAGGGAACGACTACTGCAAACAGCTGCAGCGTACCCAATTGTGTATAAACCGTATTTGCAAGTGAGTAAGCAAACTGAATCTCTCGTCGCAGCGCTCAAGGCTAGCATACCAAAGGATGTTGTTCCTACCAATCCTCCAGATAATTCAATCTCGACGGCTGAGATGGAAGCCTTAGTTTCCTCAGATGAGCAACCAACAGTAGTCAAACCAAGCGAACCATCCCAACCGAGCGATGTTTACACAATCGTTCCTGATTTAGTGCAAGTCGCCACCGTTTCTGCTAGCGGAGCAGCACAAGTTATTATTGTTGCACAGCCAAGAACCTACTCCGAAGCGGCTCTCAAACATGGTCTCTCACTAGCAATCAGGCTCGACACGCTGTGGCCAAGAGCGCTCCAAGCATTTTATCGCGATCCATTGTTTGGGAGTGGATATGCAACCCTCACAAAGGAAAGCGTCTATCACTTCACTGAAGCGGAAAGCACAGACAACAACTTTTTGCGCACTTTGGGAGAAACGGGTTTGTTTGGTTTCATTACCTTTTATGGTGCAGTGTTGGCAAGTTCACACATTGCGGCACAATTGGCTTGGAGCAGTCTGCGCAAGGGTACACCGTCATTCGCAGCAGTACTCAGCATTGGATTTATCGTCTCAACCATAGGCTTGCTGCTCAATGCAGTATACATAGACGTATTCGCGTCATCAAAAGTCGCCTTCGTATATTGGTCAGTGGCAGGCCTGATAATTGGTTTGTTCCAAATTAGCACTCAAGCTCCTGAATCCAGATCCTTTCAAGCAGCTCAAAAAAAGCGAAGGGCGTAGTATGGCACGATTCTTTCTCAGCAACTCATTGTTTCTGCTAATTTTGTTGATTGGCCTCAGTCTTCGCTTATATCGGATTGATTATCCGATCCTAGACTGGCACAGCTTCCGCCAATCAGATACTGCCTCTGTCACCCGCGAGTACATTAAGTCCCATCTGGAACAGCCTCTCGTACCCCAATATCATGACCTCTCTAACATTCAATCTGGATTGCTCAACCTAGCAGGTTATCGCATGGTCGAGTTTCCAATGCTCAATTTACTGACTGCGAGTGTTATCTTGGCTATTCCTAATCTACCCCTCGCGTTGACCAGTCGACTAGTATCCGTCCTGTTGAGTTTGGGCACAATTACTTTTCTGTTCTCATTCTCTAAACAATTTTTTGGCAAAAGAGTTGCTCACCTGACGGCATTATTTTTTGCCATTTTGCCATACAGCGTGTTTTACTCACGAACAGTACTTCCTGAACCAGGGTTACTTTTTTTTGCTTTGGGCTCCCTTTGGTCATTTGGACGTTGGCTCAAAACCGAACAGATGAAATGGTATGTACTTTCAAGCTTGCTTCTGGCAGGTGCATTCTTGCTGAAACCATTCGTGGCTTGTTTTGCCCCTGTGTACCTAGTACTACTACTGAAAAAATGGGGTAAATCTGCCTGGAAACAACCACTGCTGTACCTGTATGCTATTCCAGCCATGACCACATTTTTCTGGTGGCGACACTGGATTGAACAGTTCCCAAGTGGCATTCCGGCTAGTGACTGGCTCCTGAACGGAAATGGCATACGCTTTCGGCCGGCTTGGTTTCGTTGGCTGGGATACGAAAGATTGGTCAAGCTGCTGCTGGGTTTTACAGGACTGCCGATTTTCGCTGCGGGCTTGTGGCCGAAGCATTGGAAACCAACAAAAATTCCAACTACTACCTGGATCATTTGGAGTTGGTGGATTGGACTTTTTTCGTATTCTGTGATTATCGCAACAGGCAGCGTGCAACATGACTATTACCAGGTAATTTGGATTCCTGCCTTGTGTCTCACCCTTGGCCATGGAATAGTATCTGTTGATCAGTGGTTGTCTCGCCGTCTATCACCTCAGTACAGCACAATTGCACTGGTGTGTATGGTCCTCAGCATGTGGCTCCTTAGCTGGCGCTACATCCACGGCTTCTATCAAGTAAATCACTGGGAGTATGTGCGAGCCGGTCAGGCAGTGGACAAGTTAGTGCCAGCAGATGCACTAGTGATTGCCCCAGCCTTCGGGGATACCTCGTTTCTACTACAAACGAACAGACGAGGTTGGCCCATCGGCTTTGAGATTGATGATAAGATCGGTCAAGGAGCAACCCACTACGTCACCACCAGTTTTGACGATGAAGCTCATGATCTTATGAGACGATTCACTATACTTGAGCAAACAGAAGAGTACGTTATCATTGATTTGACTAAACAAAAGTTGCTATGAATATTCTGATGCTCACTCCTTATTTGCCCTACCCATTGCTTTCAGGTGGACAAATTCGCACCTACAATCTACTCAAGCAACTCTCTCGCAAGCACGATGTGACCCTATTCGCTTTAATTAAGGATTGGTCAGAAACAGAACATAGCGCAGAGCTTGAAAAATATTGTGCTTCAGTTCGAGTATTTAAACGATCAAATAAACCCTTTACCCTAAGTAACATCGTACAAACAGGCTTTTCCTCTTACCCATTTCTAGTCATTCGCAACCACGTTCCTGAAGTCATCAGTGCCGTACACGCCGAACTCCAAAAAAAACAATACGACCTCATTCACGCCGAAACATTCTACATGATGCCCCATATCCCACCCACGACAATACCTTCTATTCTGGTTGAGCAAACTATCGAGTACGTCGGCTACGAGTCGTACGCAAGCAAAGCACCCAGACTCTTACGACCACTTCTCGATCTCGACATCGCCAAAATTCGCCGCTGGGAGACGCACTACTGGCGTGCGTGCGACACGCTCATCGTCATGAGTGAAGAGGATAAACAATACATCTCAAAACAAATTGGTTCCACAACCAAAATTGAAGTGGTGGCAAATGGAGTTGACACTCAGTGGTTCCAAGAACATAAACGCACTGAACCCAAACATCCCACAGTACTCTGCGTTGGTACTTTCAAGTGGTTGCCAAATGTGGAAGCAGTTTGGTTCCTAGTCAAACAAATTTGGCCAACTATCAAAGCGCGTATCCCCAATGCACGATTGTGGATAGTCGGCAACGCACCAACGCCTGATGTTCTGGCACTACAAGAACAGGACTCCTCAATTACGGTCACAGGCAATATCCCCGATATTCGTGATGCATTTAACAATTCAGACTTGTTAATTGCTCCTGTTTTGAGTGGCAAAGGCACGCGGTACAAAGTGCTCGAAGCGCTAGCATCCGGCACTCCAGTGGTTGCTACAACAACCGCGGTTGAGGGTCTTGAAGTTGAAAATGGCACGCACGTTCTAGCAGCAGATACAGCCGAAGAACTTGCGCAGTTAGCTGTAGAATTGTTAAACAACCCAAAGAAGAGAACTCGACTAGCT
>CAZBMX010000112.1:0-3651 GCA_964493195.1 uncultured Pseudomonadales bacterium | reverse complement strand
GACTTGTCAAATGTTATCTTCATCACCACTGCCAATACATTGGATACAATTCCCCCAGCACTAAAAGATCGATTGGAGATCATCCGCTATTCTGGGTACACTCAGGAAGAGAAGTTCCACATTACCAAGCGACATTTGTTCAAGAAGGTCCAGGAAGTGAATGGCTTGAGTAACTCACAAATTTCACTTTCAGACAGCACCCTGAACACAATTATTGAGCGATACACGAAAGAAGCAGGTGTGCGCTCACTCGAAAGAACTCTAAGCAAAATTATGCGCAAAGTTGCGCGTGAAATTCTAGCTGCGAAATCTGAACCAGATGTGATTGCGGAACCCAAAAAAGTTGTTGTGGATGTTAAGAAACTTCATGACTACCTCGGGCCTGAAAAATTTGACGTAACCCTCTCGGACGCAGACAACATCGTCGGACAGGCCACCGGTCTTGCTTGGACCTCGGTCGGCGGTGACATGCTATTCATCGAAGTAGCACTTACCGCAGGCAAAGGGGTAGTGCAACTTACTGGTGCCCTAGGTGATGTTATGAAAGAATCAGCTCAAACTGCACTCACGTATGTTAAAGCTAATGCAGAAAGACTCGGCCTGGATCCAACTAAGCTGCAAAAAACCGATGTACATATTCATGTACCAGAGGGAGCAGTACCCAAAGATGGACCGTCTGCTGGCGTCACGATGACTACTGCAATCGTTTCAGCCTTCACCCAAATTCCAGTCCGGCGTGAAATCGCGATGACCGGAGAGGTGACGCTACGAGGAAGAGTGTTGCGCATTGGAGGGCTCAAAGAAAAAAGCATTGCAGCACACCGGGGCGGAAGCACAACAATCCTCATTCCCAAAGATAACGAGCGTGACCTAGTTGAGATCCCTGAGACAGTCACCACAGACATTACGTTCAAGCCCATGGCACACGTAGATGATGTACTCAACGTTGCTTTGATTAAGTCGCCATTCAAACCAAGAAAATCTACTGTACCTACAAAACAGAAAACGATGGGGAAGACCTCTAAGTAGCCCATTTGTTGCAACCAAGAAGTGGTACACTATCGATATGAGTCTTAAGTGGATCATGGCCGTGGTTGTAGTGTTACTGGTAACTGTGGCTGGCACAGTGCTCACAAGCCAGTTTCTAGAGAAAAAAAATCGCGCCGGTCTACAAGTGTTAACCTCAGATATCCCAAGTACAGTTTTCTTGAATGGGCAGTATCTCGATAAAACCCCACTTGTAGAAAAAACGCTCAAGCCAGGAAATTACTCGCTTCGCATAGTACCTGATGACAGCTCACTTGTTAGTCACGACACAACGATCACCTTACGTGCAGGAGTGCTTTCGGTAGTAACATGGAAAGCAGCAAAACGACCCGAACTGAGTGGTGGAGTCCTCATAGAGATGGAACCTTTACCCTCAAGTAAGGAGTCTGAAGTTTCTATCATTTCCATTCCAGATACTGCGATAGTGAGTCTTGATGGTGGAGTGAAAGAGTTTGCTCCAATCAAAGTTTCCAACGTTGCCGCTGGTCCGCATGAATTTGAAGCAACTCTTCCATCATACGAGACACAGCGCCACACGATTGACGTGGTCCCCGGGTATCGCTTGCTCCTGACAGTCAAACTCGCCAAGCTGCCAGATACTGGTACTGAGGAAAGAACAATGAACATCGAAGCGACTCCGTCAGCCAATCTGCAGACCTCGTTACTAGCGACACAAAGCGCGCAAGCCAGCCCCAGCGCCCGAAACAAAGCAGCTACCAGCTCAGCGCAATTAGGCCAACAAGTCAAAATCCTGCCTACGAACTTTTTTCAAAATGGCAAAGAAGTTCTGCGCGTGCGCAACAATCCTGGCACATTGGGAGCTGAAGTAGGCTTCGTGACTGTTGGAGCATTGTATCCATATCTTGAGAGCACGAGTAGTGGGTGGATTAAACTCAAGTTTGACAACAAAGAAGGCTGGGTGAGTGAACAGTATGCGAAACTGACCGAGTGAGGCTTTTCAAGCAACTTCAGCTAGCGTATCATGTTTTTTGTGCCCCAACTGCCAGCTGCCCAATCACTTTTTCGCTTTCTCAGCGCAATTACCCGAAACTGGTTCGTGTATCTGTACGTGCTCATCGCGGTCGGGTTTTTTGCCTATTTTTGGGCTAACTCTACCTACACCGACGAGTTCGGTAATTTTTTTGTTACCCATATAAGTCTTTGGGGAGACTGGGCCGTGCACTTTACCATGGGATCGGCCATGGCATACCGCAAACTCTTTCTTATCACCAGTCCCTTGGTATA
This sequence comes from uncultured Pseudomonadales bacterium, assembly GCA_964493195.1. GTDB lineage: Bacteria > Patescibacteriota > Microgenomatia > UBA1400 > PJMF01 > CAZBMX01. The sequence goes on along the minus strand of CAZBMX010000112.1, from coordinate 1,359 downwards.
CGGCGCTCAATTTAACTATCCATTTGTCGCAAACATGATTTCGGCGTTATTAATTAAAGCCGGGGGCAACTTTTTCTTGAGCTTTGTTATTCCCAGTTTTATTTTTTGCGTGGCGTTTGTGTTGTTGCTGCCTACATTTTATTGGAAAGTTTTTTCAAAAAATTCTGCGTTGGCTATTCTGGCAGCCACCATCTTTTTGCTCAATGGCGGCACTGGTTTTATCCAGTATTTTCAAGACATTTTTGAGTCGCCGACACCCTGGAACACGGCACTTAATCCTCCCGTAGAGTACACGCACCTCAGCGACAAACAACAGATTCATTGGATCTCTGTCATTAACAGTCAAATCATCCCGCAGCGCGCACTCACGTTAGGTGTGCCAACGGCACTTGTTGCGCTCTCACTTGTGTACACCGCATGGTTCACCCGCAAAAGAACAAACAAAAAACTCATCTCTTGGGCTGAAGTAGCAGGTGCAATGCTTTACGGCTTGCTACCAATCATTCACGCCCATTCTTTCATTGCAGTTACGGCAATTCTCGGGTGCTGGAGTCTCGGGCATTTAGTCGCTGGGGGCAAAAAACACTTTACAGCCTCGCTGCTCAGACTCGGACAATTTTTCGTGTTAAGTGCCATGCTGGCAGTTCCGCTGTTGCTTGAGTATGTGATCAGCAACGCGGGCAAAAGCAGCTTCATCAAGTGGCACCCGGGCTGGTACCAGAGAGAAACTCCCGATCTCTCTATCTTCGTTTTTTGGTTCCGCAACTGGAGTCTGACTCCTGTTCTGGCACTGATTGGTTTCCTGTATGGCATCAAAAAAAGCCAGAGCGAACATAAATTGCAGTTTGCCTTAACCTTTTTGCCATTTTTTGTGCTGTTTGTACTCGCCAATCTGTTTTTATTTCAACCTCATGCCTGGGACAACACTAAAATTTTTCTCTGGGTATCTGTCGGGTTTTCTGCGCTGGCTGCACTGGTAATCCAACAGATTTTTCGGCTCGGGAAAACATATAAGCTGCCATTGCCGCTCAAACTATCCGCACAAATTTGCGCAGTGTTGTTATTAGTCAGCGTCACCATCACCGGTGCAATCGATAACTGGCGCATTTTGCGTTTTGATCTACACACGTACCAAATGTATTCTGCAGATGAACGAGCACTGGCAGAGTGGGTTAAGCAGAACACCCCGCCGGATGCCACCTGGATGACAGGCGACCAACATAATCATTGGCTGTACAACCTGACTGGCCGGCAGCCGTTACTCGTGTTTCGTGGCTGGCTTTGGACACATGGGTATGATTATGCAGAAGTAGAATCAGATCTTTCTTCCCTGTATACCAATCCCGGCCGCACTGATTT
>CAZBMX010000111.1:0-3655 GCA_964493195.1 uncultured Pseudomonadales bacterium | reverse complement strand
GAGGGTGGGAAGCGGTGCGAGAGGGATTGGCTGCTGAGTTAGCCGATATTGTGGCGGGTGCACCTGAAGAGTCAACCTTGCTGATTGAAAACTCAGCCGGTCAGAATGGGAAACTGTGCAGTGATTTGTCAGAAATTCGCTGGCTATTGGACAGAACGGCTGCACTGCATGAGGCGAAACACGGCAGTCAAATCGGGCGCAAACTGGGCTGGTGTTTTGACACTTGCCTTGGACATGCAGCCGGCTACTACCTGGGCGAAACTGCGCCGATTGTTGAAAAAAAAGTCGAACTAGAAATACAGGAAAAACCAATCAAAAAATCTAAAAAAGTGCAAGAAAAAAGCGCCCACTTGCGTGGTGGCGCTCAAGCAGAGATAACCCGAAACAACTTGTGGGACAATCTGCACTGCATTCATGTCAATGACAGTCGCGATCCATTCGGGTCTGGCCGTGATCGGCACGCAAACTTGGGCGACGGATTGATTCCGCGAGAGGACTTGGTGCAGTTCTTGAACTTGCCTCAGCTGGAGCATGTACCTTTAATTATGGAGGTGCCAGGAATTGACGGAGAGGGGCCGGATGCGGAAAACATCACGAGACTCAAATCCTTGACCGGTGTGCAGTAAGCGACAGTTGTTGCTGATTCGAGTACAATACAACCCATGACGATTTTTGATGGCTATAGTTTTGCTGCACAAAAAGAGGCGCAGATTGAACAACAAGTGGCAGAGCTCAAACTACAGGGCAAACAGCTGACTATCGCGGCAGTTTTGTTTGTGGAAGATGCGGGCAGTCGACTCTACACGCGACTCAAACGGGAGGCCGCAGAGCGTGTGGGAATCAGATATATTGTGACTGAACATTCAGTTTCAGACCAAGTTGCCCAGATAGTTGCGACGGTGCAACAATTCAACGCTGATGACACAGTGACCGGCATCATTATCCAAAAACCTCGCCGCAGCATCTGGTTGGCTGCAACACATCAAACGTTTCCCGATGTAACTGCCGAGCAAGCAGCATATCAAACTTGGTGGCATAATCTCACTGCGGCAATTTCAGCCCAAAAAGATATTGACGGTTTGCGGCCCGAAACGTTGGCTGCAATCGAAGCTGGAACTTGGCGACAACAGGGCATGGTGTTGCCCGCAACCTGTAAGGCCGTACTTGATATTTTGAGTGCAGCTGGTGTGTTGCCCTTCGGCTCAACCAAGCCGCATGTTCTTGTCATCGGCAGGTCAGATTTACTTGGGCTGCCACTGACCCATGAGCTGCGTCACCTGGGTGCACAAGTTACCAATGTTGGCGCTGCCCAGCTGCGCAAGTTGTTGGAGAACGAGCAAGCATTGCGGGATTATGACGTGGTGGTAAGTGCAACTGGTGTTCGCAAGCTGCTCCGTGATGGTTCAGTTTTTAAGCACGGCGTGGTGCTGATAGATGTGGGTGAGCCGAGTCCAGATATTGATCAAACAGCGGTGGCTGAAGTTGCAGGATTTATTACTCCGGTGCCTGGTGGGGTGGGGCCAGTGACGGTGGTGAGTTTGTTAGGGAATGCAGTTGAACTTTGAAGTCCTCTTGTTAATCCACAAGAATTTTGTTACAATACACCCCTCGTAATAACACCGAGGTGCATCAGGCACTCAGTCCTGAGTCTTCTGTATAAAACAGCAGACACTACCTGAAACACCTCTCATCCTCCGTCATGACGGGGGTAAAACAAAGGACACTATGGCAGAAACAACAGCTGCTCCAACCCCAGTACAAGTTCCAGAGTTTGATTTGCGCGATCTGCTTGAGGCAGGTTGTCATTTCGGACACCAAAAATCCAAGTGGAATCCGCACATGGCCGAGTGGATCTACATGGAAAAGGATGGCGTTCATATTTTTGACCTCGAGAAAACTGCACAACAGCTCCAGGCTGCATACAAATATGCATACGAGCTGGGCAAAGCTGGCAAGACCTTAGTCGTCGTTGGCACCAAGAAGCAGGCGCGCGATATTGTCAAAGAAGCAGCAGCCGAGACAGGCGTCAACTACATCACCAGCCGCTGGCTTGGTGGTTTGCTGACCAACTGGGAACAGGTCAAGCGCTCACTCAAGCGCATGATTGATCTGGAAACCGGTCTTAAAACAGGTGGATTCGACAAATACACTAAGTACGAGCGCATGCAGTTTGAAAAAGAAGAGCTGCGATTGGCTCGATTCTTTGAAGGTATTCGAAACCTCAAAAGTGCTCCTGATTGTTTGTTTATCATCGATCCCAAGCGCGAGAAGATCGCCCTCAAGGAAGCAACCAGCGAGAAAGTACCCGTCATTGCCATGGTTGACTCCAACACCGATCCACGTGAGGTTAAAATCCCTGTTCCCGCCAACGACGACGCGGTCAAAAGTATTGCGTATGTTGTCAAGGCAGTTACTAGTGGGTATGCTGCTGGTAAGCAAGCAAAGTAATCGGCTCGCCGGCTAGTGGTCGGCGTTTGTGTGATTCTCATCAGAGAAAGGAACTGTATGTCTAGTGCATCCGATATCAAGAAGCTTCGTGAAGAAACCGGTGCTGGCATCATGGACTGCAAAAAAGCCATGGAAGAAGCAGACGGTAACTACGAAAAAGCCAAAGAAATAGTTCGCCAAAAAGGCATGCTTCGCGCCGAGAAAAAAGCCGACCGTGAAACCAAAGAAGGGTATGTGGCTAGTTACACCCATGCCAACAACAAAATTGGCGTGCTGGTAGAGATCTTGTGCGAAACAGATTTCGTGGCACGCAATCCTGAGTTTCAAACTATGGCTCGCGACGTAGCCATGCACGTAGCTGCAATGAAGCCGGCAGATGTGGCAGAGCTGCTCAGCCAAGAGTTCATTCGCGATGGCTCCAAGACTATCGAGGAGTTAGTCAAAGAATTGAGTGGCAAAATTGGCGAGAAGTTTGTGATCAGTCGCTTTGTGCGGTTTGAGGTGGGACGGGAGTAAGCTTGAGCTTCTTAAAAACTGTGAAGTGCTTATGATTGAGGGTAGCAAATTCCATGTTTTGATCAAGTGCTGTTGCAGCAATAATACAGTCAACTAGTGCAATCTCCTTATGTTGCGACTTCAATTTTCCTGCTAGACGAGAGATTTGTTCAGTCAGTGGTACAATTGTTAAACCACTAAAAAGAGACTCGAGCTCCCTTTGAGCTCTAGCCGATTCCCAGACACTTTTGCCACTCCATAGCTCAGTATGTGTAAGAACGGAAATGTGCAGTTCATTTTGCAGCACTAATAAAGGGAGCATGGCTTTTGATTTATCTCGACATCGTACGAAATCAATGAGAACTGAAGAATCAACTACCACATTGCTCATAGTGAGTTAGCCTCAAGGTGTTCCTCAATTTGTTTGCGATTTTCCTTGATTTCTTCAGAGTCTAACCAGTCACCAGTAATCGAAAGCAGAGACTTGATGTAGGATTTTTTTGAGGAGGTTTCTTGTTGGGGTACAGCGACTATCACACCATTATCAACGAATAACTTGAGCCAAAACTGTTCACCAATACCAAGTTCGTCTCTAATTGCTTTTGGAATGGTAATTTGGCCTTTGCTGAACGACTTCGGATAAATTGGTTGAACACTGTTCATACTGAAACTCAGTCTAGACTGAATTTCAGGAATGGTCGAGCTTCGTGTA
>CAZBMX010000110.1:0-3662 GCA_964493195.1 uncultured Pseudomonadales bacterium | reverse complement strand
TCATCGATATGCAAACCAGGTTTGAGCGTGTATGTTCGCTCGATTCCCCAGCCAAAAGCAAATCCAGTGTACTCCTCTGGATCAATACCACCGGCTTTGAGCACATTGGGGTGCACCATGCCAGCGCCCCCGACTTCGTGCCAACCCGATTTGCAGAACTTACATTTGTCTTCTCCGACCTTACCCGTGCCATCGCAGACGGTACACGAGAAGTCTACCTCGAATGACGGCTCAGTGAACTGGAAGTGAAACGGTCGAATGCGGGATTTAACGCCTTCGCCGTAAAATTCCTTGGCAAAATAATCTAGTGTCCCCTTGAGGTGCTGAATCGTGATGCCCTTGTCCACAACAAGCCCCTCGAACTGGTGGAACATCTGGGTGTGCGTAGCATCTTGCTGGCGGCGGTAGCAGCGGGCAATGTTAATCATGCGAATCGGTGGCTTGCTCTTGAGGCGTTCCATTTCTCGTACTTGGCCATTAGAGGTGTGAGTTGTTAAAACAACCGTCCCCTTCTCCTTGTTTGGTGGTAGATCAACCCAAAATGTCTCCCACTCATCACGCGCTGGGTGGCTGGGCGGCATGTTCAAACTCTCGAACACATACCAGTCCCAATCTACTTCTGGATAGCGAACTCTGGTGAAGCCGATTTGCTCGAAGATATGGGTGATTTCTTCCATGGCCTGCGAGACTGGGTGGAGGTGGCCAATTGCTGGTGGGAGGCCTGGCATGGTTAGGTCTTGCCAGGTTTGGGTGATTGCTGGGTTGCTGGCGAGAGCTGCGATGCGGGCTTCCATTGCTTCTTTGGCTTGGTTGAGGAGTTTGCCGGCTGCGGGTTTTTGGTCTTTGGGGACTGATTTGAGTTGCGTTGTAAGTGCCTTAAAGGCTTTGGTTATTGCTGCTGGGCTGGTATCTGTTGCGCTTTGCGTGATGAATGTTTGCACAGCTGTTTGAAAATCCTCAGGCACTGTGTCGTCACTAGATTGTAGTTTGGTGGCCTGCTTCGAGGCAGTCTCACCAACTGAGTAGTAGACGCGCCAGCGGTCACCAGATTCTGTTTGTACCGCTTCGACTCCCGTTGCTGTAATGGGTAGACACTCACTTGTGGTTTTTAGCTGTGTCCCCCCATCTGGCATGGCTGGATACTCACCAATCTGGACAATGCGGAGCTCTTTGTTTTTTGGCAGATCAAAAGGGAGGGAAATGTTGCGAGCCACCAGTTGCTCATAGGTGACCATCTCAGCGATGATTTGCAGGTTAGCTGCTCTGATTGCGTCTAGTTGTTTCTGAATTGCTGGGAGGTCTGAATCTTGAATGGCAGCGTCAAACTCAACATATGGTTTTTTGCTCAAACCATGGTTGCCGTCCACACCTTTAGTGTTGGGTACTGCATTTTTCACTGCCTGATCCAACATATGTCCTGCAGTGTGTAGTTGCATGTGGCGATATCTGCGTTCCCAGTCAATTTCGAGCTCAACAGTGTCCCCTACTACCAGCGTTCCAGTGATTGCGCCTTTGTGTTGTAGCTCACCCCCGTTGTATGAAACGTGGGTTACAGCCATTGTGCCGTTTGGCCCAGTGATGGTGCCATTGTCTGCTGGTTGTCCGCCGCCCTGGGCGTAGAAAATGGTTTGGTCGAGAATGATGAATGGTTGGTTTCCAGAGGTATCGATGGCGACTATGGTGGCAGTTGCTGTTTTTTTGTAGCTATCGGATAGGTAGAGTAACTCTGTTTTCATGCTGTGTCCTTGTTTGTATTGTATCTTGTTATTCTCAAAACTAAAAACCCCCGTCTTTGGCGGGGGTTTTCAAATGCATGTTTCTGTTCGACTCGAATTAGCCCCGCGCCTGGTTGAGAACGGTTTTAAACGACTCGAAGTGGTTGACGGCTAACTCAGCCAGAACCTTGCGGTCGAGGGCTATGTTAGCTTTTTTGAGAGCGTTGATGAATCTGGAGTAGTTTAGTTCACTGCCCGCTTCTTTGAGAGCGGCAGAGATGCGAACAATCCAAAGTGAGCGCATGTCGCGTTTGCGCAAGCGGCGGCCGATGTAGGCGTACATGCCTGAGTGCAGCATGGCTTCATGTGCGCGCTTGTACAGACGGCGATTGGCGCCACGGAAACCCTTGTTTTGGGCAAGGACCTTTTTATGGCGTTTGCGGCGGACGATTCCAGTTTTTACTCTTGGCATAGGTTCTTTCTTGGGTTGAACTCAATTAGGCAATACCGAGCATGCGCTTGATTTTGCGTGCCCACTTTCCGGTTACTTGTTTGGGAATGCCGTAAGCGCGAATGGCTTTCTTGCTCTTGCGGCGGCGAATGTGGCGCATGTTTTGTGAGCGGCGCAGGACCTTGCCACCTGCGGTCACTTTAAAGCGCTTGGCGACGCCAGATCTGGTTTTTTGTTTCAGTTTTTTCATTCTTGGCTTCCTTGTGGTTGCTCCAAAGCTTGCGCGGGTCTACTTTTCTTGCTGGGCATCAGCTGCGCGAGTAACTTTTTGCCCATTAACTTGGGTTCGACTTCGACTGAGGCTATATCACTCGTTGCGGCAAACACTCGAGCGAAAACGTCGAAACCGAACTCTTTTTTGGTGATGGCCCGGCCTTTAAACTGCAGTGACAGCCGAACTTTATCACCATCTTTCAAAAACTGTATGACTTTTTTCAGCTTGGAGTCAAAATCTCCCTGGCTCAAAAAAGGGGTGAAGCGCATTTCCTTCAAGTCTTGCGACTTGGATCGTTTGCGATTCTCTGATTCTCGCTGCTGCACTTGGTATTTGTACTTGGCAAGTTCGATGATTTTAGCAACCGGAGGATTGGCTGCTGCAGTCACCAAGACGAGGTCTTTTTCTGCCTCGCGCGCGCGCACCAGGGCTTCTGATGTTGGCATGACACCAAGCATTTCGCCCGTTGCAGTCAGGACACGAACTTCATTGGCGCGAATGTTGTGGTTCGCTACAACGAAGGGTTGCTGCTGCCGAAAACTTTTTGTAGGTTTCTTTCTCACGCGTTTCTAACTATTAGTACACATCTTCAGTGCATGAAGACACTGCACGGTATTGTACCGTACGGTCTCGTTTTTTACGAGATGGCAATTATACCACTTTTTTTGTCGAGTGGAAACTCTCAGGGTGTGAGATGCCTTTACTTTGTTCACCATGTACATTTGGGGTATGTACCCGACTGATGTCACTAGTTTAAATATTGATAGCATATGGTATGGTATGAGTATGATCGATTCTGAACCAATATACAATACGTTGTATCTTGTCGAGTTTCCCGATGAGGTTGGTCGTCCTGAATGGAGAAATCAGGAGACTGAGTACTTCACTGATGCAGATCTAGTGTGGGCAAGAGGTTATTTCTTGGTTCAAGAAAGTGAGCAGCATCACCTTTGGCCTATGGTGGTTGAGTTGAACGAATCCCACCGCAATCACCCTTCTTTTTTACTAGTTTTACGAAGTTTTGTTGATAGTGGGCAAAGTGTTGTGCTTATAAGAGAGTTAACCAAAGGTCAACCGCTTACGGATGATGAGATTTCACTATTGGCATTTGACCAGGTGGACGATGAGGCAAAGCTGCAGATTTTATTACAAATCAGACGTATTCTTGCAACAGATCAAGAGAGCTCAAAAAATTCATATTTGCAGTACAACATAGATTCGG
>CAZBMX010000109.1:0-3670 GCA_964493195.1 uncultured Pseudomonadales bacterium | reverse complement strand
TTGTTATCATTAGTGGCTATTATAAAAAAAAGACAAGTAGACTATGTTCATTTACTGAGTTTATGCAACACATAAACTCCCCTTCTACCCGGATCGCAGTGTTGTACTCTAATGCACGCAGAGAGGATTTTGCGACAGAGCAGCAGTATGAGTCTGAAGCCGAAGTGTTTGATCGCGCGCAGGAAATTAAAGTTCACCTGGATAGGTTGGGACACCAAACTGAGTTGTTTCCGGGTAGTCTTGAGCTTTGGGATAGCATAAAGAAATTCAAACCAGAGTTGGTTTTGAACTTGGTCGACTCAGTGTATGGTCGGGAAGACCTGTGTCCTACCATTCCAGCCACATTGGAAATTTTGCGACTACCATATACAGGCACAGGACTGGTTGGTTTAGCAATAAATTCTAACAAATACTTAACCAAGAACTTACTCGAGCAGTATGGCATCACGACGCCTAAATACCAATTGGTCAAAACCCTTTCTGATCATATTGACACTTCGCTTGATTATCCAATCATTGCCAAGCTCAATGAGGTGCACGGCTCAGTTGAGATCGACAGTACAGCGATCTGTGAAGACGAGCGCTCCCTCAAGCGCCGTGTTTCCTACCTGATGAAGGCATATCATCAACCAGTGTTGCTGGAAGAGTTTGTCGTGGGACGGGAAGTGACAGTCGTTGTGGTGCAGGGTCAAAAGATGAAAATCTATGCTGCAGAGAAAAAGTTTCCAAAGGATGACACGGGGTACAAAATCATCACCTTCGATGACCCAACCATGAAATTTGTGAAGTACGAACTGCCCGAAAGAATCAAGCGAATGATCAAGAGAACATTTGGGGTACTCAAGATGGATGATTATGCAAAGTTTGATGTGCGAGTGGATGAGTCCGGTCGCCACTATCTGATTGACTGTAATGCGAATACAGCCTTGGGTTCTCGCGCCATGATGTGCCCAATTGGGGGTATTCTCGATTTATATGGAGTTTCCTTTGATGAATTGTTGCAGCGATTGATTACTAACGCATTGAGACGGAAAGCGGAGGTTGTACACTAGCTATGCACTTACCTATTCGTGTTGGAGTATCGAAAACATTAGGAGTTAGAGGGATTATTGCTGATACAGTAATCAAAAAAGGAACGATTATCGAACGTTGCCCTATAGTGCTCATTCCTACATCACAGGAAAAGGCGCTGTTTCAAACGGTGCTGGGGCGTTACTACTTTGAGTGGACAAAACAGTATCACGCGCTAGTGTTGGGGTATGGGAGTTTGTACAACCACTCCTACTCTCCAAATGTTCGATACGACTTTAACTATAAGAACCGAGTCATGACGTACACCGCCATCAATGACGTCGAGGAAGGTGATGAACTCACTATCAACTACAATTGGGAACCTGACAATACCGACCCCCTCGATGAGATTTTGGTCGACGCAGATACAAAGTATGCATTTGCAGCACAGTGATAACAGTTATGACTTGCGCTTGAGCAGTGCGAAACGGTTTTTTTGTTGAAAATCAAACTTGAGTTCAATTTGCCAATCGGCATTCCACTCGCGAAATGCATCATATGTTTGAGTGTAGTCGACTTCTAGCAAAATAGTTGCTAGTGGAGCTAAGTACTTTGGAGCTTGTGCAAGCATGCGACGAATCAACTCTAAGCCGTCTGGGCCACCATCAAGTGCGACGTGGGGCTCAAAATCTTTTACTGAGCTATCCAGGTACGCTATCCGTTGATGGGGAATGTATGGCAAGTTGGCAGTAAGTACCGCAAATTGATGTGTTGTAGGAACTGCAGAGAGCAAATCACTCTCTATGAACTCAATGTTTGCAGAGGGTGCCAAGCGAGCTGCATTGTTGCGCGCTACTGCCAAGGCAGGTGCTGAGATATCAGTAGCAACAACATGTAGATGTATGCCTTGCTGCTGTGCCCGGATGGCCAAACATATCGCGATAGCCCCACATCCCGTACCAACATCGAGTAGGTATGTAGTTTTAGTTAGTTCAGTTTGCTTGCTCAATTCAAACCAGGCTAGCTCTATCAGTTCTTCGGTTTCCAAGCGGGGGATTAAGGTGTCGGTGGTAACCAAAAAATCCAGTCCTGCAAAGTCCACATGGCCTGTTATATATTCGACCGGTGTCTGTGTATCTTTGGGTAGAGATTCAATTAGAATCGCATGGCGGGCGAGTTGTGTTTGCTCATAAGGCGTCCACACTCGTTGATCAGAATTTTTAGTGCGTATCTCATCTGTGTCGGCTGGGGAGTGTGTCATAACAACTTGAGTGGTACAATCATATCATTACTTCAGGCTAAACTCGGAGCAAACGACTTCGAGATATGCACAAAGGCACCATGTCACTCAAAACAGAATTGCAACAACACATGAAAGATGCTCTCAAGGCTAAGGAGACAGTTCGTCTGGGCGTTGTCCGGTTTCTTTTGGCAGAAATCCGAAACTGGGAGATTGATAACAACGAAGCAACAGATGAAGATGTGTTGCGTGTTATCAAACGTCAGGTGAAGCAAATCAAAGATGGCTTGGCTGAATTTGAAAAGGCTAGCCGGATGGATTTGGTAGAAGCTGAACGTGCAAAGTTACTTGTTCTGGAAAGCTATCTACCAGCGCAGCTCAGCGATGATGAACTCAACAAATTGGTGCAAACAGCAGTCGCTGGCAGCTCAGATCGTTCTATGGGTGCAGTCATGAAAGCAGCCCAACTAGCTGTGGCCGGTCGCGCTGATGGCAGTCGAGTATCTGCAGCAGTCAAAGCACACTTGGCAAGTTAGTGATTGCAGCTTAATCAATTAACTGCAAACCTGTGGTACATCATGGCACACATCACCCAAACTATTGGCGAGTTGTTACGGCAGGAGCGTGAGTCTCATCGGTTGCCCCTGACGGAGCTAGCTAAAAAAACCAGAATTCGAGTTGAATACTTACGCGCCTTAGAGAGCAACGACTTCTCTGTATTGCCAGCTGCGACTTTTGTTAAAGGGTTTATTCGCAGCTACGCACGTATTTTTGGCTTTGATCCGCAACCATTGATTGCATTGCTTCGTCGAGACTTCAAGGAGAGTGCACGTGGTACGCTGATTCCTCGGGAGTTTCTTAAACCGGTAATAACACGAAAAAAAGTAGTTAACTCGGTTACCGGCGCTGTGATAACCTTGTCGGTAGTATTCGTAACGCTAATCACGTATGTGGTGTTTCAGTGGTACTCGTTACAAAAACCGCCATATTTAGAGCTGTTTGAACCGGTTGAGCAAGCACGAGTTGCACCACTAACTGTTGTTCGAGGAGAAACAGTTCCAGAAGCAGTTGTAACAGTGAATGGGCAACCAGTAGCTTTACAACCTGATGGCAGCTTCAGAACTGAAGTGAATTTTGCTGGTCAGGGACCAGCTGCTGTGACTGTGCAGGCAACAGACCGACGTGGTAAAACACAGGCGCTTCAGCGAACAGTTATTGTTGAGTTTTGACAGTGATATGTAGACACTACCACACGCGATGATCTATGATAGTATGAACGAGATACTTGAAAGGTCGGTATGGATGTGATGCAAATAATTCTCTCAGTTGTGTTAGTGGTGCTTGCTGTGGTGCTTACTGTAGTGGGGGTGCAGCTCGTGTTAGTTTTAGTTGAAGCGCGCCGAACCTTGCATCGATTCA
>CAZBMX010000108.1:0-3673 GCA_964493195.1 uncultured Pseudomonadales bacterium | reverse complement strand
ATGCAAAAGGCTCAGGCAGAAAAAGCTGGGACTGCGTCTGAGAATGATGCGAATGCATCCTCAGAGAAAACCGAAGCAAAGAGTGATGATGCTACCAAATCTGCACAAGAGGGTGAAGTGGTAAGTTAGTGGTTCAAAATGTTCTGGTTCCAGTTTTGGATTTAGAATGATAAAAACGTTCTTTGTGCCAGAGTAGGTACTCAGCATGCTCTTTGGTAAGTGGTGCTGATCGCTGTTCGGCAGCGAGAAGCAATTCGACTGCCATAGTGTCTTCTTGAATGTAGTGGTGGGTACCCTGCAATGCTGGTGCTGCCAGAATATCACCCAAAATAAAGGCTAGGTCATTGCCCATGATAACTGCTTTGAGTAGGTCTGGCACTCTAAACATCACTTCAATTGTTATTGATTCGAAAAAAATAGGGTGGAAGATGAGAAACGCATGTATACCATATCGTGCTGCTGCAACACGATGTGCTTGCTCGTGATCCCACAGCAGCCTGCTTTCAGCTTCTATATCGTAATCGGCACTGAGTAATCTCTGTTTTTTTGCATCAATTAAAGTACGCTGTAAATTTTTCAGTGATTCTACGATGATTACTCGTTTTGTAAGCAGTACGTATAATTGTTCAAATCCAATACGTCGAAGCGTTTCGAGCACATTTGGTGGATTACGCAAAAGCTCCTCATACTCATAGTCGGGCTTAACGAGTTGATCTTTATGTTGTTCTCCAACAATGTACTCACCGTGTCGTTTCCAGTCACCAACCGATAATCCGCACCAATGCAGGATGTTAACTGTTGGCTCGTTATCCATGTCTTTGTACGGAAGCAATGCTCTGATATCTTGTTCCGGTGTTGTACTAAACATATGAGGCGGCATAATACAAGATTTTTGTTTGAAGTCAAATGTGTCCCGAATATTGCTGTATAATACTCATGTGTGCAGTAGTAAGATTTGCTAATAAAAACCTACACGTTTTGATTACGTCGTAGCTCAATGCAACAACAAAAAGATGCCAACAAAACGCGATTATTACGAGGTGCTTGGAGTCACCAAGAGTGCTTCAGCTGCAGAAATTAAAACTGCGTATCGCAAGATGGCGCTCAAGTGGCATCCAGACAAAAATCAAGACAAAAAGGCTGAAGCCGAAGAAAAGTTCAAAGAGATCAACGAAGCCTATCAAGTACTGTCTGACGCGCAGAAACGCAAAACGTACGATCAATTTGGACATGCGGCATTCGATCCTGCGTCCGGCATGGGTGGCTCTCCATTTGGTGGAGGTTTCCGTCAGGGGCCGTTTACATACACCTATAACACGAGTGGCGGTAATCCGTTTGAGGGTATGGACTTCGGCGATCCGTTTGAAATTTTCGAGCAGTTTTTTGGAGGTGGGTTTGGACGCCAGGCACGCAGGCCACGCTATGGGTTGACGATTGATTTTATGGAGGCGATCAATGGTGTGGAAAAGGAAGTGCAGGTAGACGGCAAAAAACATAAAATCAAGATCCCTGCCGGAGCAGATAATGGTACGCGGATTAAATTCGACGAGTTCGATATCACCATTGATGTGTTGGCACACAACAAATTTAAGCGCGAAGGATACGACCTATTTATTGATCACGAGATCCCATTGAGTATGGCCGTCTTGGGTGGCGTTTCTGAGGTTGAAACTACGCGCGAACCACTGAAGCTAAAGATTCGTGGTGGTACTCAACCACACACATTGGTGCGGCTGCGGGGCGAAGGAGTCCCAATCTTGCGTGGTGGTGGGAGAGGTGATCTATACGTTCGACTATTGATTACGATTCCGGAGAAACTGACGCGGGAGCAAAAGCGGTTGTTTGAAGAATTGCAGCAGCACGAACTGTAAACTAGGATATACTCGTGGCTATGTACATTCGCCCTGAACGCATTCGCTGGAGTTTTCCGCTTCCTGAAGACAAACAGGATCCAGACGCATGGATAGCAAACATTGCGAGCAAGTCTACTCGCGGCTTAGCCAGGAGATTAGATGAGTTGCTGGAAATTGGCAACTTGCAGTTTGAAATTAGACCCCTCACAGCAGCATTATATGCTGATTGGCACACTTTTTATGTTCCAACGATGATTGCTCAGCATCATGATGTATTGGCAAAACCTGAATGGTTTGAGCTGAGGAAAGCTGCCTATGAGAATATCTACTTGTTAGAAGTGCGGACGAATTCTGATCAAAAGCGTATTGGAGCAAGCATAGTCACCCTGAAGAGCGGCAACTGTTGGGGCAAACCATATCGCGCCTCGGAGCGAATAGACGTTCCGGGTGTCAAGAACTTTTCACTTGGAGCATTGTTAGACTTACTGGCAATGCGATTTATCTTCTCTCATCAGCCCGTGGAAGTTAATTCTGGGTCTTCGAGGAACGCATTTGGGCATTTCAATACGTTAGGATATCTGGCGTACAAGCTGAAAATTGGGTATAAACCCTGGTATTTTCCTGAATACCCAGCCAGTGATGTCTTTCCTCAAACAACACCGCAAACCCCAACAGCTTGGTTTGTGATAGAAGAACCTGCACCGCAACAGCCTCAGCTATTGCGGCTGTTGCGATTAAGTCACGGTCATGAGTTGTATTCGGATGAACTTAAAAAATTCATTGCGTTTCATCAAATAGATACATTAGTTATCTAGATTTGACAATTCTTGCTGCTTCGTGATCACAGCAGTTGTGTTGCGCCATTAGTTGGTTGCAGGCCGAGCAGCTCTTGAACCTTCCATCGTAACCCACCAGCTTTTGTGATTCGCTTTTAACGCGACCTTCCAACTGTGCGAAAACATCCAGCTTGCTGTTTAGTTCGGTGAATCAGTTGCGACTTGCAGTGCCGCAACGCAAATGTCATCCTGCTTAATATGCGGTGAAGCTGCCTGTCGCGCTGCTCTTTGAGTTGGTGGCAATCGCATGACTTCGTTTTGGATGTTGCGTGCGCGTCCAGCAATTTGTCGGGCAAACTGTTTAATATCAAAACTCTTGGGATTTTGTGCATTGACCACTCGGTACTCGTGGTTGACGGCAAGCTGGAGTCCTGCCTTTGTAATGTTGTCAGTCACGCCATCAGAAACCGCAAAGAAAACATCACCATCTTGAACTACTGTAGTGGTGAATTCGACATATTGTGCTGACTTTACATCCCCGACACTTCGATAAATGACATTGCGCTCAGGGTGAGAGAATGCCTCATCAGGTTTTATCAGACCCTGTTGTACTAGCAAGGCCACTCTTGAGTGATCTGTGGTTAGTTGAGTGACTTCTCCAGAATGTGGTTGGAACCTATAGACCCGAGAATCACCTACGTTTGCAGTTAACAGTGTTTTGCGGTTCTGTGCATCCAAACAAATAATTCCTATAGAAACTGTCGTGTCAATATTTGTATTACTCTCACGAGTCTTAAGGCGATTAATTTCAAGTGCAGACTCAATCAAGATGGTACTCAGGACGAGTTTTGCTTGATCAACAGTTGGCACAAATGTTAAGGCATCAACGTATCGATAGATTTTTTGTTGCACAATGCTTGCTGCGTCCGCAGATGATTCATCACCGCTTCCCACGCCGTCAATAGCAGCTATTACACCACCGCGACCATTGAGAATTTCTTTTGATATAGCTTTGTCAGCGGTGTAGTGAGGGTGCTCAAGACT
>CAZBMX010000107.1:0-3705 GCA_964493195.1 uncultured Pseudomonadales bacterium | reverse complement strand
CGCAGTTTGAGTGTTTGTCATAGGAAAAAGATACACTATCAGAAATTGTGGACAAGTAGCAATTTGATGGAAACTACTTTTCCACCAACTGCATAATCGTTTCCAGGTCGCGCTGTGTTTCCTGTGGGTCGCCTTTGAGGGTGATGGTGATTTGTGTTTGTTTGTAGGTGCGGTTAAGCTTGATCTTTGATTGCGCATGCAGGATTTTTTTCAGGCGATCTTCCCATTCGGTAATACGAGGATCATTTACCTGATATAACCGTTTTGGTTGAATTGGTCGAACAGGACCTTGCCCCAACTTTTGTTTGGCCAGTCGAGCAAGTTCCTCTGCTCTACGTACAGAAGCGCTTTCCTTGAGGATTTGTTTGTAGACTTCGATCATTTCTCTGCCATCAGCAATGCCTGCAATAGCTCGAGCATGACCCTCGGTGATTAGTTTACCAAGCAGGCCGTCTTTGATGGCGTCAGGCAGCTGCAACAGTTTGAGTGAATTGCTGATGTATGAACCAGATTTGCTAATACGATCGGCAATTTGATTGACTGAGTAGCTAAACTCACGCATGAGCTGCTGGAATGCTTGGGCACGCTCCAAAGCGCTTAAGTTGACTCTCTGGACATTCTCAATCAAGGCCATTTCGAGCATGCCCTTAGGAGAAGTCTTGCGAATTAGTGCAGGCACCTCTGTAAGTCCTGCCAATTGGGCTGCACGCCAACGTCGCTCGCCAGCCACGATTTGGTAGCCAGCCGGTGTGTGTGCCACAACGAGTGGTTCAAGGATGCCATGTTTTTTAATGGAGTCAGCTAACTCCTCCAACTCTTCCTTGATGATCTTATTGCGGGGTTGAAAAGGGTTGGGCTGTAAGAGATTCACAGCCAACAACTGAACGGTTTCTGCCATAAAGGTAGTATAGCATCTGAAACTTGTGAAAGTAACGGAAAAATCGTGAAAGTTTACTGAGCCACCACATTGATGACTGTGCGGCCAAAGCGCTTGCCAAACGCAACAACACCATTCATCATAGCAAAGATTGTATGATCTCGGCCTATACCAACACCTTTGCCTGGCTTGTATAGCTCTCCGCGTTGGCGGAGGATGATCATGCCAGTTTTGACCTCTTGGCCACCAGACAGTTTAATACCGAGGCGTTTGCCGTGGCGTTTGCCTTGCTTATGTTGGCGGACACTACCGGATGCTTTAACGTGTGACATAAAGGTTAGTTCGTTTTCTTTGTGTACTTGAGCTGATAGAGTTCGCGCTGGACCGTTGCACCTGGTCGCGCGTAGATGATCGGCTCGGAACAAGTAGTATACCCTAGCGACTCAAGATCGTCAATGAAAGGTCTTAAGCTAAATGCATGCTTAAACTCTGTCACCAGTGGCATAACTACTACCAACCGAGCCCCATCCTGCAAAAATGTTGTCCAGTGTTTGAATGCACCTTTGTAGAGTTTCTCTAGACCTTTGAATATGCCAGGTAACTGGTGTTCGCGGGGAGATGGTTTGCCCAAGAATGGTTCAGTAACCAGGTGCGAGACAGAGTCGACTGGTAGTTGCAGTTTGGAGACGTCGGCGTTGCGCAGTGTGTGTTGTTTACTTAGATTGTACTCTCGGTATAACCAAAGTAAGTTTCTGGCAGTGCCATCTACTGCTACCGCATCAACGTCACTGCCGATCACTGTTGCTCCCAAGACACTCGCTTCCAGCAGAACAGTGCCCGAACCGCAGAAGGGATCACAAACGGTTGCGGCAGTTGGATCAGTGTCGCCAAGTGCGAGGTTAACCATGATTCGAGCTACTTTGGGTGGCAACATGCCTTTTTTGCTGTCTGCGTATGGTTTATTGCGATCGCGGTTGGTCCAGTTGTCCACGTCTTGGACTGCGATAGTTTCGGCGATAAGAGTTTCAGTTTCAGTGTTTATAACTAGAAACTCTAGCATCGCACGCTTGTGTGACAAAATTGCCGCTGAGAGTCCTAAGCGGGAGTCAGAAACATAGCGAACAGAAAGCCCTTCGTGTTGCAGTATCGCTTTAATCTCTGCTGCCTCGATTGGTTGCAGATGGTCTCGACCAACTTCGCCGATGCCAAATTGAAGTTTTCCCGCTGCATTGGGGTGCGCGCGCAGTAAATCAGTCAACTTTGCTTGTGCTGCTGCAGTGTTCAATAGTGTAGAGCGCTCGAATGGTTTAAGAATTTTGACTGTACCACCAAGACGCTCGATGGCTGCTTGGGCGTCAAAAGCGTCACTTTTGCCTAGGGCAACCTGAGGTTGTAAAAGTTCACAATTTAGGTTTGGGTAGACAGCCTGCAGCTCTGCCAATGAAAGTGCTGGGGTGTTGCCGAGTAAAAAAAGAAATTCTTGCATACGACACCCCCTGTAACAATTCGCGCTGCGCGAACTTAGCTAGCTTTCGGGAGCTTAATAGACTCGACTGTGAGTTTGGTCAACAGTTGGCGATGACCACGGGTTCTGCGGTAGCGAGACTTTGATTTGTACTTGAAAACTTTGAGCTTGTCGCCCTTAAGTTCTTCGATAGTCTTGAGAGTGACAATTGCACCAGCAACGATCGGAGTTCCTACCAGAGTGGTGGTTCCATTGGTTGCTAACAACACATCAGTAACTTTGAGTGTGGAATTGACCTCAGACTCGAGGCGATTGACACTGATGGTCTCACCTTCGGTGACAACATATTGTTTTCCGGCGAGTTGAATAACTGCAACTGCTGACATATTCCCTTTCAGACTGTTTCGAGAAGTTTTGTTTAGAAGAGTGATTATATCATAGAAATCAAAGTTTAGCAGAAGGATTCATAGCAATGTGACCTATATAGGTAAGCTACAGAATGAGCTGAATTCCGCTTTTTGGCATCTGCCGCACAATTCCCTGCACAATCCCTAACATCCCACAGGTAGCAATGACAGAACTTCCGCCATAGGAAAGTAAGGGCAGAGTAATGCCAGTGATGGGAAGCAAACCTGTATTCATGCCAATGTTGACCAGTATTTGCAAGAATAGGGCTGTTGCCATAGCTAGACAAAAGTAGCGGGCAGCTGGGTGACTTGCGTACACACCCGTGCGCAGCAGCGTGAACACAAGCGCGGCGTAGAGTAAAAGCACCAGCAGCGAGCCCAGCAGGCCGAACTCTTCTGCCAGGGAAGCGAAAATAAAGTCAGTTTGCCGCTCAGGCAGAAATCGCAAGTGTGACTGGACACCTTGCCCGAGTCCTCTGCCCCACAAGCCACCAGACCCCACCGCTATCAACGATTGTCGAGCATTGTATCCAGCACCACTCGGATCATCAGCATTGATAAATGAGGTGATGCGGGCTTGTTGGTACGGTGCTAAAAATTGCCAGCCGATAAACAACACTATCAAACCGGCCGCCGCTAAGCTTCCCAAATGCCACAGTTTGGTTGGTGATAGCCACAGCATGCTCAGCATGCCGCCAACAAAAATGACTGTTGTGCCCAAGTCTGGTTCGGTCAAAATGAGTAACGTAGGTATACCGACTATCACTAGAAACTGTACTATTGAGCTGAGTTTTCCCATCTTCAACCGAGTAACAGCAACTGCTGCGCTGAGTCCTATCAGTGGCACGGCAAGTTGTGAAGGTTGCACGGCAAACAATCCGGCAATCGTAAACCAACTGGTGGTGCTGCGGGTAACTTGGCCGAGCACTTGAGTAAGCACTAACAGCCCCACAGTT
>CAZBMX010000106.1:0-3717 GCA_964493195.1 uncultured Pseudomonadales bacterium | reverse complement strand
AGCGCAATTGCTTGGTATGGTTGATTCCAAAAAAGCTGGCGGGCAGATCGCAACAAGCCAAAGCCAAGCAGGATCAGTCCCACAAGTCCTGTTCCTCGCCACAACAATAAAAATAGATTGTCAGGCAGTCTAGCGTGATAAGGAATCGCGATGGGCTGTGATTGAGCGGGTGCGGGATTTGTGTGTTTGGCAAACAGGCCCTCGCCAAAACTAGCGGTGGCGGTGTTTGTGGGTGTAAGCAGCTGGCTAATTTGGGTAGTCCGAGCGGTGACACTTGCTGTACGCGCCAGCTGGATTCCTTCGCCACCGGGCTTGGGTGCAAGCAGGAGTATTACTACCGCAATAAACGCGCTCAGCGCTATGGGAACGAGCGAGCGAAGTCGACTCACGAATAGCGCACCCATTCCCACGATGAGCAGTGACCCGTAACTACTGCGTGAATAGGTTAATAGGCACGCGCTCGCCAGTAGACTTAGACAAAAGATCTTGATCGAGGTGCGTAACTGCGTTTTGAGCACAAGCAAGTATGCCAGCACCAGTAGCATGCCGGTAAAAGCAGGATCAAATAGGGTTCCGATCAACCGATAGTAATGCTCGTCCCAGCCCAGGATAAGCAGAAACCGGGTGTCTGGAATGAGCACATACTGCAGCATCCCCAAACCAGCCCAGAGAACACCCAGGCTGATCAATGCAGCGCGCAGATGCTGCGGATGCTGCCGAAAAAACACTCGCAGGCTCCATGCTCCAGCAGCAAGTAAGCTCAGGCGAATGAGATACAGGATGGGTACCACATCAAGCTGCCAAAACGCGTGTAAGACAGTAATCGATATGGTCCAGACAACGAACGGCGTCCATGCTGAACGCAGCAACGGGCGCCAGCGTTCCACTTGTAGTGCACAGCGCCACGATTTTTGCTCTACAAACGCAACACCTATGCTGATGAGCAAGACAATTTCGTGTATATACACTGCAATCTCAGTAGTGAGTTGCATTCTTTGGAACTGCCCCAGGGCAAGTTGCGCCACCAACCACCACAACATGACTTTGTGATGTAGTGGAATCACTGATGTGCTAGACTGTTTTTGATTTTTCATACCGATACACCCGTACAAACAATGAATGCAGACTCATGACAGTAGCATATACCAGCCCACGCCAACCATCACGCCAGCCACCCTTATAGCAAAAATTTACGAAGAATTTGACTGGTGGGAACAATACGAGCTCGAGCGTATTTTGCCAAACTGGGGTGTGTTTTTGATTAGCCGCCATTTGGGCATATTGAAATACTTTAGTCAGAAATGAGGCAACGGACTGATGTGCATGATGAACGAGGACTATATCACTACTACCAACTGTGCCGGATATTTCTGCACGCTCATGGACAGAACTCACAAATCGCGCCTGGCGCGTACGCATCAGACGGATCAATGATATTGTCGCCTCGCCTCCGCTCAGCCGCTTACCCAAAAACTCGTCAACCCGAGTAACTCGATAAGCGTCATAAGCGCCGTTGGTCAGCAGTTTTTTCAATTCCGCACTACTGGTTGGAGTGATTACTTCGTCGCTGTCTAAAAACAGCACCCATTCAGTATTAATTATTTCCAGTGCCCGATTGCGTGCTGCGGCGAAGTCTGACAATGGTCCTGTGGGTAATTGGTGCACAGAAAAATCCCACTTGTGAGTCAGTGATTTCCAGTTATTGTTGCTGTCATGATCAAGAATCAACACGTGTTGCGCACATTGCGCTGACTCGAGTGCGGCAAAAAAACGCTCATCTGCGCGATGTGTCAGGATGCAAATGGTAAGTGGGAGCGCTGAACTTTTCATGCCCTTAAACTAAGCCGAATACTGTAGAGCAAGACTGGCAGCAGTGCAAATCGGCCAGCAAAGATAGCGATGCCTGCTCCGGTCAAACCGAACGGCGGGCACATCAACACAAGCGCTGTAATGGTCAATGTCACTGTGCCTAATTGATGTGCGTTCAGCCAGCGGTACTGTTTTTTGGTGATGAGTAGCGAGTATCCTACCACGTGCACAGCTTGTACTAAACCAGCTGCGGTGAGCCACGGTAGAGCGGGAGCTGCTGCTAGCCATTGAGTTCCAAGGACTAACTGAACGAAAAATTCTGGAAAGACAATCAGCGGTAGTGATGCAAGCGATGCAAGGCCGATGACGATGACGCTAGTGCGTGCAAACGCTCGCTGAAGTCGAATGGGGTCATCACCAATTTTGCTGAATACAGGGAACAACCCATGATTAGCAGCGCTGGCAAGTTCTGCGTTGGCTTTGTGACCCAGCCGATAGCTATTGTGATAAAGACCCAAGGTGTAGGTGCCCAGGAGTTTGCCCACGATTAGGTTATCAATATTTTCATTGAGATATGTCAGAGCTGAAGCCAGCGTAATGCCTTTCCCATTGTGCAAAATTTCATGTAAACGAGAAGGAATGACTGCAAACCTGGGTCTCAGCGAAAGTGCTGCAAATGACAGCGCTACTTCGAACGCTGCCGCTGCGATAATTGACAGAATCAATGCCGTAACTGTGGGCATCATTAGAGATAGAGTGACAGCAAGTAATGCGTCGACAACCACTAATGAAAATCGAAAACTACTATCTGCAAAAAACTTTAGTTCTTTGCGCAATCCAACAATGGCCGGATTAATCAAACCTTTAATGACCGGTATTAGTGCAGCCAAGGCAACCAACGCAGATAACGAGCTATCAGCATAGTATTGACTCATGCCTAAACCTAGCAACACCATGAGTGACCCAATGAGAAGTCCGCGGCAAATCGCAACCACCCAGGCTGTGTTGAGAAAATACTCCACTGAACGTTTGGATTGCAAAATTGTGACGTTAATTCCAGTTTCCGTGACCGCTTCAGACAGACCAAGGGCTATGCTTACCAAAGAAAATTGACCAAACTGTTCGGGGCTGAGCAAGCGGGCTAAAATTGCAATTTTTGCAAGTGTAATAGCGCCGGTGCCAAACCGCAGCATTGTTTGCCAACTAAATCCACTGATTGCTGCTCTGGTGTATCCCACAGATAGTATTATGGCCCAGTTAGGTCAAAAACTCCATGGTTGAGTGTGACAATCGCTACTTGAAAGTCTGGTGAACAGCAGCCATAATTGGCCGCGTATGCTTAAGATCTTCCGCTCATTCAGTAGCCTGTTTTTGGATTTAACCGAAACAATTGTCATTGGTTTATCAATATTTTTGGTCGTGTATCTCTTTTTTATGCAGCCGCATCAGGTGAATGGGCAATCAATGGTTCCGAGCTTTCTGAGCGGCGAGTATGTGCTGACGGACAAGGTAAGCTACCGCGTTGGCAATCCGGTGCGGGGAGATGTGGCAGTGTTTCACGCACCAGAAACCGCGCAGTGTCCTGCAGGGACAGGTTGCGACTTCATCAAGCGAGTTCTTGGTCTTCCAGGCGACACGATTGAAGTACGAAACGATTCAATTATTGTTAATGGCACCCCGCTCACAGAGCCATACATTCCTGAGGAATACGAAACTATGCCTGGTGCCTACACCAAAGATCGCACAATAACTTTGGGCCCTGATGAGTACTTCATGGTAGGAGATAACAGACCATACTCAAGTGACTCGAGAGCTTGGGGGCCAGTGCACAAATCCGAGATTGTGGGTAAAGCATTCTTCCGCTATTGGCCGATTGACAAGATGGGAACTATACAAGGGGTGACGTAT
>CAZBMX010000105.1:0-3735 GCA_964493195.1 uncultured Pseudomonadales bacterium | reverse complement strand
AGATGCCATCATTTCCACTTTTCTCGGGATGAAACTGGACAGCAAAAATATTACCCGTACTAATTGCCGAACAATACTCAAATCCTTCATACTCTGTGCGAGCACTCTCGATGGCTGGATCAGCAGGTAAAACGTAATATGAGTGCACAAAGTAAACAAACGGTTTTTCCGGCAGCTCACTAAACGGTGAGTTCTTCCATGGCACCTGTGCAGGTAGCAATGTATTCCAGCCAATTTGAGGTACCCGAATGATCTCTCCACTTGCCGTGTGATCAGGGAACTTGCGTACCGTGCCATTCACGAGTGCCAATCCCTTATGCCTGCCGAACTCCTCACTCTCAGCAAACACCAGTTGTAACCCGAGGCAAACACCAAGCAGCTTTCTGGTTTTTACAAACTCCGTGATTGCGCCAGAAAGTCCCAAACTGCGTAAGTTTTCCATAGCATCGCCAAAAGCACCGACGCCAGGCAGAACAGCAGCTTTTGCCCGCGCAACAACTCCGGGATCAGAAGTAATGACTGCGGGAACTCCCAGGTGATCAAATACGTGTTTGACGCTAAACATGTTGCTGAGCTGGTAATCTATGATTGCAATGTACTCGGATTGATTTGGCATATGCATCACCTTCTCACCAACACCTCATGTGCCTGCAAGTATTCTTTTATCTCTGATAAACTATGTGGCTGAATTTTTGAAAATGTTTGCTTGCTTTTGAGAAACTCCATGTTTCCCTCTGTACGCTGCGATGAAACTTCTGTCGCGTGAGTTCGTACATGGTGATAATGTAATACAGAAGCGATGCCAACAGCGCTTATGCCCTCGATTGAAAGCACTTCGAGCACATCTTCCGTTGAGCCAGCACCACCTACGGCGACTACGGGTATTGAGACTGCTTGTGCCACATGCTTTGACAACTCACAATCAAAGCCTTCACCAGTTCCCTCTGTGTCAATGGAAGTAACAATGATTTCCCCTGCGCCACGTGACTGCACTTCTTTGGCCCAGCTGATCACTTCTTTACCCGTATACTCTCTGCCATTATCTGTGAACGCCTGATACGTACCATCCGGTTGTCTGCACGCTTCAATTGAAACTGATATCGTCGAAGATCCAAAAATATTTGCTGCTTCAGAAATGAAGGCTGGATTATTAATTGCTGCGGTATTAAGTGCGACTTTGTCTGCACCTGCCCGCAGTACCCGGGTGATATCAGCAACACTTCTCAGGCCTCCACCAACCGTAAGTGGAATAAAAATACTCCGTGCGGTCCGAGAGATAAAGTCATCCAAACTGTTGCGGTTATACAGACTGGCCACCACATCCTGATACAGAAGTTCGTCGGCACCCTGTTCATAGTACGATTTAGCAAAATCCTCTGGGTTGCCTAATACGCGAAGACCCTCAAGGTGAATGCCCTTGACTAAATAAGGCCCCTTTATGTCCAGACGTGGAATGACGCGTTTGGCTAAACTCATGATAGTTGCTGTTTTAGAAATAGTTCTACTGAGTTAGTAAAGTGTATTGGTCTAGCATTTTCAAGTGGCTGAATTGAAATGTGCCCGATGTTTTCCGCGGGTGGAACATCAACAAAGGAGGCGGGAACTGGTTTGCCAACAATCGATTCAACTAGCGCAATTATCTCCTTGATTGTGAGGTACTCCCTGCTTGCGAGCGGTAAGATTCCAGTTACATCCGCAAGAATGAGCTCAGAGAGTATTCGGGCTGCATCATGCACGTGGATAAAGTTACGACGCAGAGTGCCATCATTATCTGTAAACGCAAGCAACTGATTTTGTTTAATTTTCTCTAAGAGATACCAAAACAATCCTTTTGTTTGGTTTTCACCATATAAGTTCGACATACGCACGATCAAGAATTGATCTTTGAGCAGCAACTCTTGAATCAAAGATTCTGCGACTGCTTTGCAGGTGGCATAGGGAGATTCTGGATTGGTGGGTGAGTGCTCATCCACGCGCTCAGCGCTTCCATAAACCAAGACGGAAGAGACTTGAACGAGTTGAGAGTGGTGTTGCACACATGCCTCAATAGTATGCAGCATACCAATAGAATTAATATGAATGCTTTGGGTAAGGGGTCGTGAAATTTGCCCTGCAAGGTTTACCACGACGTTATGGCCTCGGACTGCGTCTGAAACGGCTTGTTTGTTAAGCACATCCAGCTCAATATATCCAACAGCTTTCCCAGTTCTGCGCTGTCTGCCCGAGTAGGTCACCTGTACACCATCAGATGATCGCAATGCTTGCACGAGTGCGGTGCCAAAAAAACCGGTTCCCCCGATCACAAGCACTTTTTTACTCATAAAATCTCTTCTGCACAATCGAGTCAAGCTTGACAGTTTTGAGTACCTTAACTATTTTTTTTGCTGCTGATCCATTGCCGTACGGATTGACCATGTGTTGCAGTGACTCTCGGTATACTTGATCAAATAATGTTTTCTTGAGCGCGGTCACAATTTCCGCCGTGTTGTAAGACACGTCGGTGACATTTGCTGGTCTGCCTCTGCCTTGCTGTCGGGTGCCAATGTTTACCGTAGGTACATGAAACGTTGCTGCTTCGTGAATGCCGGAGCTTGAGTTGCCAACAATTGCCCAGATGTGCTGATACAGACTTGCAAAGGTCTCGACATCAAGACTTTTGTACCACTTGAGCCCTGAGTCGGTCACCGATTCGACTATCTTGCTAAAACCGGCATCATTGTTTGGCAGCAAGGCAATTGTCTGAGCCGAGACTTGCTTAAGCGCAGAGAGCGTGGCAGAAATTTGAGCAAGCGACTCCTTATTTTCGGTAGTTACCGGATGTTGGATCAGTACCACAACAGGCTTGTCAAAATTAACCGCGAACTCTTTTTCGAGTTGTTCTCTGGATTTTTTTACCGCTGAGTGCATGACGTCAAGAGATGGACAGCCGACAACGTGAATGCTGTCTGGGTGTTCTCCCATGGCGATCAATCGATCTCGCGCATCGTTTGTTGCTGGGAAGTGGATGTGAGCAAACTTTGACATGGCATGCCGCAAGCTTTCGTCAATGCTGCCAGTGATCTCACCGCCCTGAATGTGGGCAACTGGAATGTTCATGTGTGCAGCTGCAACTGTAGTTGCAAAGTTTGCCCCAATGTCAAAACCAGTCAGCACGATATCGGGTTTCGCCCGCTCAAGCTCATCCACAATACCCGCCATTACTCGGCTCATACCTCGTACCATTTCAGCGCCAGAATCCGGTGCATTGCGTTTAAACATCTCGATCGTTTGAGCGATAGTAAAACCATCCGCCTTTATTTTATCGATGTCATTGCCGTGATTTGGTAACAGATTTATGCCGGTTACCACCAGATGTATTTTGAAAAATTTATCTGCCTTCAATAGATCAAGAATCGGTTTGTACCGACTGTAATCAGCTCGACGCTCAATCACAACAAAGATTTTTCTCATAGTACCGATGACAACTGAGGGTGATTACCCAACATCCTTGATTTTGACTTGCTCATCCTGTTCTATATCTCTGGTTGCACGCTTACCGAGTGTTTTTGTGAAATCTTTTGCTTTGATCTCACCTGTGCCCGGACGCTTTACCCAGATGTTGTCTTTAGTGAATTTTTCGCCCTTTTTGATCGGTTTGATTGAAACCACACAAGCATAGGCAAAGTTGATGATGTCTGCTTCGTCCTTAAGGATGCCTTTATCTCCTCCCATGGATTGGTGGATAGCAACACTACC
>CAZBMX010000104.1:0-3802 GCA_964493195.1 uncultured Pseudomonadales bacterium | reverse complement strand
GATGAGGAAGAACAAGAAATCATAGGACGATTGCAACTAGTGAAACCATTTGTACTGTTTGTCGGTACCCGCGAACCACGCAAAAACCTAGGTCGATTGATAGAAGCCTGGCAACCGATAGCAAACGATTTTCAGTTGTTGGTCGTAGGTGAAGCTGGATGGGATGGTATTCCAGATAAGCGAAAAACTGATCAACTACGTTTTTTAGGAAAAGTCACTGACACCGAATTGTCTGTCTTGTACGGCCAAGCTAGCTGCTTTGCCTACCCATCGCTCTATGAAGGTTTTGGGCTACCAATCTTGGAAAGCTTCCACCACGGAACCGCTGTCATCACCTCAGATAACTCGGGCATGCGAGAAGTTGCCGGCAATGCGGCTGAGTTAGTCGATCCATTATCAGTAGATAGCATTCATGCTGGCCTTATTAAAGTTTTGTCCGAATCCATTTCCGATCAACAAAAACGTCTGCAACGCATGATTATTCGCCAACACATGTTCAGTTGGAATCGAGTAGCCCAGGAAACCTTGGCTGTGTACAAGCAAGCGCTGGCCGAGGTAGTGTAAGCAATGCCTATGTCTAAACCACCATATCAGCTCTGCATAGACGGTTGTGAGGCTAATGTTGCGCATAGAGTGGGCAGCAACGTATATGCGTATGAAATACTTCGCGGGTTATACTCGATTTGTCACCAACGCACCGATGTGATGATTACTGTTGTACTCCCAACAGCACCTGTAGATGACCTTCCAAAACAAACGAAGTACTGGAAATATAAACAAGTCACTCCAACAGTCTTCTGGACACAGTGGGCGCTTCCATTGCATTTATGGCAAAACCGGCAAAACTATGATGTCTTTTTTACCCCTAGCCATTACGCACCTCGATTCTGTCCAATTCCTTATATCTCTTCTGTGATGGATACGGCTTATCTCCTGTATCCAGAACAGTTTAAACGCTCTGATGTAGCCAAACTAACACACTGGACTGCGTATAGTGTTACGCATGCTGCTCATGTTATCGCAATCAGCCAGTTCTCCAAACAGTCGGTGGTACAACATTACAAGGTTCGCCCTTCCGATGTGTCGGTGGCGTATCCTGCAGTCACGCTGCATGAGCCGGCTGCTCGATCTGCAATTGCTGCTTTGGAAGTTCGTCAGCCGTATTTTTTATTTGTTGGGACATTGCAGCCACGCAAAAACATTGTTTGTCTAGTCGATGCGTATGAGCAATACTGTAAACAGTTTACGGAAGCAAAGCTCTCTCCCAAACAACGAAAAACGGTCCGCCGCGCCCAACTGGTACTCGCTGGTAAGACTGGCTGGCTATCTGAACCGATCATGCAACGGATTTCTGCATCCCCAGAGCGTGAGGACATCATCCTGACAGGTTTTGTAAATGACTCGACTAAGGCTCGGTTGTACAAAGACGCAACAGCGAGCGTCTTGATTGGACTCCACGAGGGTTTTGGTATTCCCCCACTTGAATCACTCGGATATGGCACCATTCCGATTGTCTCTGATACGACGAGCCTGCCCGAAGTAGTAGGTTCAGCTGGCATACAGGTCGACCCCACCAATAGCAAAGAAATTGCCCAAGCATTGTTCGATGTTCAGTTCCTCAGCAGCAAACGCAAAGCAGTGTTTAGTCGGCGTGGTCGTGAGCAGTTCAAAAAATTCAATTGGCAAACCAGTGCTGATATAGTTTGGCATGCTATTGAACGTCAACTGAGAAAGACTACATGACCGCTCCTGTCTTCATTGGAATTGATCCTGGATACGATCGGTTAGGCTGGGCTGTGGGAGCAATGGTTGGTTCCAACTTATCCGTGCGCGCTTTCAACACCATCACAAGTACAGCAAAGACTGACATTTTTTCTCGCTATCAAGACATTCTGCGCGGTTTACAAGCCATTATTGATGAACATCACCCAACAGAATTGGCAATAGAAACACTCTTTTTCTCGAGCAATAAAACTACAGCTATGCGCGTGAGTGAAACACGCGGCATTATTATCGGACACTGTTTGCTAGCTGGTCTGAACGTCTTTGAATACAATCCTACACAAGTCAAACAAATTGCAACTGGATCAGGTCGCGCAGATAAAACAATGATGTCCAAAATGATTGCACTCCAAACCAAACTCGAGCTACATGATACACTTGACGATGCAATAGACGCCGTGGCAGTGTTACTCACCCACTGCCTTTTACGAAAAACAAAGATTATATGATCGCGCTACTAACTGGCAAACCACTGCCATCTAAATCTGGCATTATCCTCGATGTACGTGGGGTAGGATATCTGGTTTTGGTACCACAATCGATTGCCGCACATGTGTTTCAATCAGAGTTAGTCACTTTGCACATTTATACACATGTTCGTGAAGAATCACTCGAGCTTTACGGTTTCATCACTGAACAGGAGCGAGAATTATTTGTACTCTTACTTTCTGTTAGTGGGGTCGGACCTAAAACTGCCCTGGGCATTGTTGAACAAGGCTCAACACCCCTCATTTCGGCAGTGCAGCAGGCTGACGTACGCTTTTTTAGCTCGATTCCCCGTATAGGTAAAAAACTGGCGCAAAAAATCATTATTGAACTGAAGTCCAAGTTGGGTAGTTTGCAGGAACTTGATCTAGGGCCTGTATCAGAACAACAGACTATTGTGCAAGAGGCTCTGCTCACTCTTGGGTTTGACGCTCAGCAGATTGAGCAAGTTGTCCGAACAGTTGATCCAGAATTATCTGCTGAAAAAGCTATTCAAGAAGCATTAAAACACCTCAGTTAGTGCTTCTTAATCTTTTCTAGTAGCACCCAGACTAGACAACTTCCCCCAAACCTAGTACAACTAAAACGCATGGCACAACCCGTACTTACCACGAATCCCACTCCGGAAGAAGAACTTCTTTTCACCTCGCTTCGGGCAGGGAATTGGGATGAATTTCATGGCCAAGAAAAAGTTAAGAAATCCTTACGCATCTCTATCCAGGCCGCAAAGGAACGCAAAGAGCCGCTCGACCACACACTGTTTTATGGGCCACCAGGTCTAGGCAAAACTACACTATCATTACTCATTGCTAAAGAACTTGGCGTACAGGTTAAGCTGACTTCCGGCACAGCTATCACCAAAGCCGGCGACGTTGCAGCTTTGCTGACTAACTTGCAGCCAGGCGACATAATTTTTATTGACGAGATTCACCGGTTGCCAAAAGTAGTAGAAGAAACGCTGTATCCAGCAATGGAAGACTGCGCACTAGACATCATGATAGGCAAAGGCCCTGGAGCACGCACGCTCAGGCTCGACTTACCTCCATTCACGCTGGTTGGTGCAACCACTCGATTTGGGCTCCTGGCAGGACCTTTTCGCGATCGCTTTGGTTTGATTCACCGAATTGAGTTGTATCAACCGAAAATGCTGTCAAATATCCTGCAAAACACTGCCAAACGCCTTAACATCAGCATAAGTCCTTCTGCTGCATTGGAAATCAGCCGCAGATCGCGAGGCACGCCCCGCATAGCACTCAAACTACTGAAGCGAGTCCGCGATGTGGCGCAAATCAATGGGAGTAATCAGATTGAACTAGAAAACGTGCTTGATTCGCTCAACATGTTCAATATCGATTCACTGGGCTTGGGAGATTTAGACCGACAGTTCCTCGAACAAATTATTCGGAAACATAATGGAGGACCAGTTGGTTTAAGTACGATAGCTGCAACACTCAACGAAGACCCTCTCACTATTGAAGAAGTCTTTGAACCATTTCTGCTTCAAGCAGGGTTGGTAAAACGCACACCTAAGGGT
>CAZBMX010000103.1:0-3833 GCA_964493195.1 uncultured Pseudomonadales bacterium | reverse complement strand
ATCGCCAATGCCAGCGCAAAAAATGCGGTCACCACCGATTCGGTCAAAAACTGCAGCAGAATCAAGTTGGGTGTTGCTCCCAGCGCCTTGCGCAAACCAATTTCGCGCGTGCGCTCTGTGACGGAAACCAACATGATGTTCATAATGCCGATGCCGCCAACAACCAACGAAATGCTTGCTATTCCGCCCAGCCCCACAGTCAGCACTCCCAAAATTTGATTGATGGTGTCTAGAATTTGCGATTGATCGATGACAGAAAACTCGTCGTCCTTGAGTCGTTTTGCCATTACTTCCTCCACAGCGGCGATGGACTCCTCCAGCCGGTCTTTATCTTTGGCTTTGGCCACGATCTGCACCACTGAGTCTGTGTCAAACAGTTTAAACACGGTGCCGATCGGCATATAAATGTATGTATCAAAGGACGGACCCCCAAATCCGCCACCTTTTTCTTCGGCTACACCAACGACTTCAATAGTTTGGCCGCCAATTTTAACGGACTTGCCGATTGGATCGATGCTGCCGAACAACTCGTCTGCCAGCTTGAAACCTAACACGACAACTTTTTCGTTACCTTCATCCTCAGTTTCACTAAAAAACCGCCCTTTGATTGTAGGAGTGTTGTAGCCTTCATCGTAGTTGGCGGTTGTACCGAGGATGGTGGTGCGTTTATCCTCGCCGCGGTACGCAATAGTTGTCGATTGTTGGGAAATCGGTGCGGCAAGCTCAATAAACTCGCGTAGGCGTTCGATGTCGCGCACATCCGACAGCTTGAGTTTGGAGTTGGCCACAGCAGATTCCTGGCCTTCCTGGCTAAACCCACCGTCCTCGCCAAAAATGTCACCGGGCAAAATAATAATGTTGTTCGAACCAAGCTCATTGAATTGTTCAGTTACGTACGCTTGCAGGCCATTGCCGATAGAAGTAAGCAGCACCACCGAACAAACGCCAATGATAACGCCAAGGGTCGTCAGAAACGAGCGCGACTTGTTGGTCAGAATCGCTTTGACGGCTATGCTAAACACAAATCCGATGTTCATGCGACTGGTGTCCTGATGGCGTCTACTTTTTTTGATTTTTTTGTGGTTGCATGCGATTGGCGATGGGCAGTGTCGCGCACGATGCAACCGTCTTTGAAGACAATCAACCGTTGAGCAATTGCCGCCACGTCTTCTTCGTGTGTAACCATAATGATTGTTTTGCCCTGCTGATGTAGTTGAGAAAGGAGTGATTTGATTTCGTCTCCGCTTTTAGAGTCTAGATTACCGGTTGGTTCATCGGCAAAAATCACCGATGGATGATTGACAAGCGCGCGGGCGATTGCCACCCGTTGTTGTTGCCCGCCAGACAGTTGGGCGGGCGTGTTTCGCAGCCGATCGCCCAGGCCAACCAACTCCAGAAACTCGATTGCCCGTGACTTACGCTGACTTGCCGACACTCCTGCGTAAATGAGCGGCAGGCTGACGTTGTCAATAGCGCTAGTACGTGGCAGCAAGTTGAACTGTTGGAACACAAAACCAATTTCTTGGTTGCGTAGGCGGGCACGAGCAATTTCGTTGTACTCCGTGACATCTACTTCATGCAGGTAAATGTGTCCTTTGGTTGGTTCAGACAACAT
Source organism: uncultured Pseudomonadales bacterium (assembly GCA_964493195.1). Lineage (GTDB taxonomy): Bacteria > Patescibacteriota > Microgenomatia > UBA1400 > PJMF01 > CAZBMX01. The sequence goes on along the minus strand of CAZBMX010000103.1, from coordinate 2,218 downwards.
GCTGGCAACTTGCAGGAATGTCGATTTGCCTGAGCCTGAGGGGCCCATGACGGCTACAAACTCTCCTGCATTGATGGTGACGGAGACATGATCTAATGCGGTGATACTGGAGTCGCCAATGGCGTAGGTTTTGCTGACCGCTTCCAGACGGAGGAGAGGCACTGCTGTGGACATACTGCTTGCCATGCTATTGTGGTACCGCGATTGTGTCTTGTTCATTCAGTCCGCTCAGTACTTCAAAGTACTCATCGGTTTCAAGCCCGGTGGTAATTTCCTGTTCGCGTAGTGTGCCATCGGCTGTCACCACATCTACATACACCTTGTCATCGCGCTCGCGGGTGGCAATGACGGGAATGGTCAGCGCGTTGGGCACGGTGGCAAGCTGGATGTTGATGTCACCGTTCATGCCTAGGCGAATGCCAGAACTGAGTGCATCTGGGGATAGCGGAAACTCAACGGCAAACACAGTGCCGCTATTGCCTTGACTGCTGGTGAAGGCAATATAGTTGACCGTGGTTTGAATAGTTTTGCCCCGGAACGCATCTAGTGTCAGCTCAGCTGTTTGGCCGTTTTGCACAAGCGCAATATCTGCCTCATCGACCGCAGCTCGGAAAATGAGGCTTGCTGGATCGATCACTTCAAAATAATCTGTGCTCAGCAGCTGCACGCCCACGGCAGTAGTGGGTGCGACGGTGAGAATACCGGCAAACGGAGCGCTCAAGCGAGTGTTACGAATTGCTATGTCTTTGATCTCTACACTTAAAACCTTGTTTTCCAGATCAATTTGTGCTTGATCAACGCTGCGACTCTCGGTTTTGGGAATTGTCCTGTCCTTGATGGAGTCGCGAGTATTTTCCCAATCCAATCGCTCTTGCGAGTATGCGTTCAGTGTTTGGGCCATTTCTTTTTGCAAACTTGATTGGTCGATAGTTGCAATTGTCTGGCCTTTTTTGACTGCTTCGCCTTCTGCGGCTCCCAGAAACGTGAGTTTGCCACCGGCTAAAAATCGCAACCGGGCTTTTTGTTTCGCGTCTACCACACCAGAAACCTCGAGTGATTTAGTCAAATCTCTGCGCACCGGGTTCTCAATGGTATATGTCGGTTCGGCTGCAGCCTGGGATTTGTTGTAAAAGTACCACCCGCCACCAGCAAGTATGAGCAGCACAAGTACAACCATCTTCCAGCGATTTTTGAGAGTTCTGGTGATTGCTGCGGCTGTTTTTCGCATAACGGGTAAAAATTACAAACTCAAGTCTAGCGCTTCTTCGAGAAAAAGACCAGTAGGAGCGGTTGTTGGGCTTGTCACCATGACTGACCTTTCCAGACGGAGGGCGGGCGGGTATAATAGCGGCTGCGAGCCGATAGCTCAGTCGGTAGAGCGGAAAGCTTATACCTTTCTGGTCGGGGGTTCGAGTCCCTCTCGGCTCACAAGTTCTGTTTTTTCCAAGGTTGCTCATCTTAGGTCAACTACACACATCACTCGGCTCTAGAATTCACGATGAAACTTACCGTGAACAGCTATTTCCCATAGTTTATAATTGCCGACATGTTGTTTGGCCAAGAGAGATTCCGACCAATTGAGCTGCTTACTGGGACTATGCTCGGCGAGTATGTGGTGCAGCAGAGAGTTGGAAGTATTAATCAAGGTTCTTTTAGGGTTTCTCGGAGTGGTGTGCAGTATTGTGCCAAAGTCATTGAAGGAGAGTCTGCATGGACGACTAGCAGTAGATTGCAAAGAATCACTGCATTGTGGAGGGAGCATGAAATTCTCAAGCGCATTCACCCGCATTCACCCGCCGTTGTTAAACCAGTTGAGTTTTTTGAAGTACACAAATCTGGAAAAACTCTGAATGTGCTTATACTTGAGTACATTGCTGGTGAAAATTTGACGAACATTTTGGCCCACACAGAAGAAGGTTGTAAACCTATGCAACTGGATGCAATGCTCGACGTTTTGCAGCAGCTTGCCGTTTCACTAGACACTATACATACGTTGGGATGGACCCATCGTGATGTGAAGCCTGCAAATATTATGGTTCAGGACGGTACGACTGCTCGACTTGTTGATTTCCAACTTAGCGCTCCTACTGGGGTGAGTCATTCGTTGTTTAGCGAAGGTTTTGCCCCGCCCAGACACCAACTCGAATCTTTGCGTCGGCCTTGGGGGGTCGCTTCTGATCCAATTTTAGACATATATGCCTATGCAGCGGTAATTGAG
>CAZBMX010000102.1:0-3841 GCA_964493195.1 uncultured Pseudomonadales bacterium | reverse complement strand
TCATTCTCGCTGGAGGATCCGGCTCACGGCTCAAGCCTCTTACCCAAGTGACCAGCAAACAGTTGCTGCCAATTTACAACAAGCCGATGATTTACTATCCGTTGCAGACGTTGCTCACGGCTGGTATCAAAGACATCCTCATTATTGTTGCCCCAGATCACGCGGGCGACTTTCTGAAGCTATTAGGCAGTGGCAAGGAGTTTGGCTGTAAGTTCACCTATGAGATTCAGGATAAGCCGGAGGGCTTGGCGCAGGCATTCAAAATTGGTGCCAACTTTATTGGCGATGATACTGTTACCCTGGTCCTAGGTGATAATGTTTTCGAAGACAGTTTTGCTGAGGATATCCAGTCCTTTACCAGTGGTGGGCGGGTGTTTGCCAAGGAGGTACCGGATCCAGAACGATTCGGTGTGGTGGAGTTTAATGAACAAAAACAAGCCATCTCGATTGAGGAAAAGCCAGCTCAGCCGAAATCATCCTATGCGGTAACTGGTCTGTACATTTATGACAACACGGTGGTGGAGAAAGTGAGAACGCTGCAACCATCGGCCCGGGGCGAGCTGGAGATCACCGATTTGAATAACGTGTATCTGCAGGAAGGCACACTTGATGTTGCGTTTGTGAAGGGAAAGTGGTTGGACACGGGAACATTTGAGTCGTTGTATGAGGCAATTACCTTTGCTCGAGAGATTGAGCTCGGCAAAACGAAGGATTGATTTAGCAGTTGCAACTGTCCATACTATGCATGTGTCACACTTGCAAAAGAGCATTCGGTTTTGGGTGGGGGGAGTTCTCCTCTTTGTGTGTGCTGTTCTGATCTTTCCAATACCGGTGCACTCACAAGAGGCATCTGCAATTCCAGTTACCATAGACGCAACTGTTTCGAGCACGCTGCGCAAGCAGCAGGCTGGTTCAGAAATTTCAGATTTGCGCGAGTTGTATAAATCTCAAATCGAGGTGTATCGGTCGTCAGACCAGCAGTTCCGGATTGCTAAAGAACAGCATGCTCGCTTGCAAACACTCGCTTCACTCGAGGAAGCTGTGCGTGCTACCCGTGAAGCTCTACTCAATCGCTCTCGCGTGCTCGTCACCTATGTCCAGATGATTCGCCTCACTCTACTTGATATTGCTGGCGTTGAATTGTCTCAAAAACAAGTGGCATTAGAACGGCTTGAAGCCCTGGAGAAAAAACTACTCGCGCATCAGGACGCTATTCTGAATACTCAGAACCGAACTGAAATTGCAGCTCGAGCGGATGAGTTCTCAGTCATGCAAAAAGAACTGCATGCAACGATTTACTTTACTCTTTCGCTCATTTCTCATGGCAGTGTGCAAACGGTGTACGATCAAGCAGTATTGGTGCAGCGAGATATTGAACAGTACCACAAAACAGCAAGCGCGAGTGCTCTGGTCACCGCCGAACGCACGCGGGCTCACGCGGAAACGGTCAGCAATTTGCAAACTATCCAAACACAACTGAGTGAAGTGATGCAACGCATCGTTTCACTTTCAGAAGAAATCGACAAATATAACAAGAACAGCCACGAACGGACGCTCGAGGATTTAGAAGCCCCACACGTGCGTTTGACTCAATTGGTAGGCTTTCTACAGGAATTGCTCAGACTGTAATACAGATATGACAGAAGAAGAATCAGTACTCACCAACCAAACACAGTTTTCGTACGAGGAGCCATTTCGTCAGGTTCCGAGTGTGGCGGGTGAGAAAACAACAGCCACTGCCCAGTCGCCAAAATCTAGACGAATGATGCTCATTGTCGGGGGTGTCGTGCTGTTTTTCATTCTGATCATACTCTTGGTGTTAGTTGGTAGGCGCCCAACTATTACCAAAACCTCCCCATTTCAACAGCCATCAGAAGCGACCCCATTACCTGCTGAGGCCAATCCACTCCGAGAACGGGTAGAGCGCCTGCAAACAGAGTTGGAAGATGCTGATCCAACCAAACAATCGCTGTTGTTTCCCCCGGTAGACATGGATATCAGACTCGATCCCAAGCAATAGCATGCCAAACCTGAAAGCCTGAGCTTGCAACGCATTCGAGAAGTGATACAATGCAACCTAGTTGCAATAAGGAGGAGTAAATGTCTACGCTGTTTGCTATCGCACTTGCCAATATTTCCATGAGCGTGATTTCCATAGCGGCGTTGTTGGGTTTACTTGCGCTCAAAAAAGGATTCATTGAACGAAACCTGTATGTGTTAGTGTCACTGTCTGCTGGGACATTATTGGGCGGTGCATTTCTACATCTGTTGCCAGAGGCAGCCGAATCACTGCCTGGGGGGATGCCATTTGCAATCACACTCATAGCCTTTATTGGCTTCTTCATTCTCGAGAAAGTGATTCACTACCGGCATTGTCATATGGATGGTTGTAACGACCATGAGGCGTTTGGCACCATCAACCTTGTTGGCGACGGCATCCACAACTTCATTGATGGCGTAATTATTGCTGGTGCTTTTCTCACGGACTACCGCTTGGGCATCGTGACGACATTAGCGGTGATACTGCACGAGATACCCCAAGAACTAGGTGATATGGGTGTGCTGCTCCATGCTGGGTTTAGTCGTAGTCGGGCTGTGTGGTGCAACTTACTGATTTCGTTGACCGCGCTAGTGGGGGGTATGTTTGGCTATGTCTTTGCAGCTACGGCGCAAACGGCTGCAGAGTATTTGCTTCCGGTCGCAGCGGGTTCATTTTTGTACTTGGCTAGTTCCGATTTACTGCCTGAACTGCGAAAAGAGGATGATAAAAATCGGTTCATAATCTCGGTATTTTTTGTCTGCGTTGGAGTCATGATTATGGCTCTGTTCTCCCTGGTAGAGTAGTGTGCGATTCCTGAACAAGTGCCCCGTGTCTTCAACACGAATCGCTGATTGATCTGCTACAATAGCGAGTATATGTCATATTCCTTTTCTGATTTTCACGCTAAAGCGAAAAAAGCCATTGATCACGTCCTGCGTGACGTCAGTACGCTGCGTACCGGCCGGGCTTCAGTACAACTACTTGATGGAGTGCATGTCGAAGCATACGGCACAACCATGCAGCTGGTGGAGGTGGCGTCTGTGCAAGCACCCGATCCAAGTTTGCTCGTCATTTCACCCTGGGATAAGTCACTGCTATCAGCGGTGGAGAAGAGTATCCAGGCGGCGGGGCTCAACATGAATCCTGTGGTGGACGGTGACATTGTCCGCATCTCAATTCCTTCGCTGACGGAAGAGACGCGCAAAGAGATGGTTAAGCAGCTGCATAAGAAAATTGAAGCTGGCAGAGTGATGCTGCGAACTGTTCGCACAGATGCCAAGAAGGAAATTGATGATCTGCAGGGTTCTGGAGGAGTTTCGGAGGATGATGTGACACGGGATCTGAAAACTCTAGAGGATGAACTCAAAGGATACATGAATCAGCTAGATGACATTTTGACTCGCAAAGAGAAAGAATTGATGACTGTTTAGTACTATTCACACTCGTACACGAGGAGCGCATGGCCGTAATAATTTTTATACTCATTCTTTCTTTCCTGGTGCTCATTCACGAACTTGGGCATTTTGTGATGGCGCGTAGAGCAGGCATCAAGGTTGAAGAGTTTGGTATTGGGTATCCGCCGCGGGCACATACGTTGTTTACCTGGCGAGGCACCAAGTTCACCTTGAATTGGATTCCCTTTGGTGGTTTTGTGCGCATGGCGGGTGAGGACAATGAGGACGAGTCAACTTCCAGCGGCTCAGCTCGAGATCAATTTTTTCAGGCAAGCAGCGCAAACAAGCTGGCAGTGATTCTTGCCGGTGCAAGTGTGAACTTCTTGTTTGGGGTAGTTGCTTTCTC
>CAZBMX010000101.1:0-3844 GCA_964493195.1 uncultured Pseudomonadales bacterium | reverse complement strand
ATGCTTGATCCTCAATCATTAGAGTATGAGCTATCACCTGAGCTTGTCAATCAAATTAATAGAAGAGCAGGGGGTGAGGATGAAACAGCAAGTACCCCAATTAAGCTTGCAGACCTTGTTAATGAGTCTTATAGAAATGCATGCAAGAGAAGAGACAGAATCTACAAACTGCTTGATCCGAACAACATCTTCGCTATTCCTAATGTGAGTGATGCAGATCTGCATGATATGGGAATAGATCGCAGAATGCTAGGTCAGGCACTAGAAAGTGCACGACGAGAGTATCAGATATATGAGCAGAGATTGCATCACTCACAATCAATACCAACTACATATTCTCTAAGACAAGCAGCCTCCATCAATCTTGACAAGAATAACATACAAGCACAACTCATGGGTCAGCCTCCTAGTGAAATACCGGAATAGCACATGACTCTCTAACTCAGCATCCGTGTGCATTATCTATTGTGAGGATAGGTGTCATACTCGCGAAAATAAAAGCCATAATAATTTGCATTTTTATTATTACTCAACAATGAATCTAGTCTGGATTTTGCTGTGTCACTCAGATGTTGAGAAATTGTTTTGACTAAATATTCTTTGGCCATATCTAGATTTATCCCACAACCTGCAAGAACTTTTCCACAAAGATCCATGAGTTCATTATCATCAATGTTCCCCGGATTTTCTAAATGATCACACAATGCCCACAGTGTCATTCTTGCAAACTTACAGCCAATATAATCGTATGCGATTCATTTCCTTATAATTTAGAAGTGTGTCTAGCATATTTTTTCCAGTTGAAAGAGATACGCGCTGACTAACAAAGAGACTCGCAACTCCCACTTTTCTTAATCACTGGTCTGGCTTATGAGGGCTGGATCTTGTCAGATAAACATATGTTTGTATAATAATCAGATAATGCGTCATTCACGATTCACAACTGGCATCTACTATTACACTCTCAGCTAGAAGGGGAGGACAGTTGTGTGTAATTACAAACAGAACAGAGCAACTCCCCAAAACAGGGAGTTTTTTTATATTTACTATCTAGGACAAAACCATGAAACAAAACTTTGACTTTAGTGCTCAACTTGCACGTCGAACTACCAAACTATCTGACCCTACTGTCAGAGAAACGCTCCAGTATGCATCTCAACCAAACATAATTTCACTGGGAGGTGGCATTCCTAATCCTTCACTCTTCCCAACTGAGCAGATCAAAACTGCTCTGGACACGATTGTTCGTGGCGATCTAGCTCAAGCCCTGCAGTATAGCCAAACCCAAGGCTTGCCATCACTGAGAGAGAAAATTGCAACTATTCTTTCAGAAATATGGAGACGTAAAATCTCACACGAACAGATCTTTTTTAACACAGGATCTCAGCAAGCACTAGATTTGGTTGGTCGCACTTTTCTCAATGCAAAAGATGCCGTAATTGTTGAGAATCCTACATATTTTGTGGCAATCTCTGCTTTCAATGCGTATGGGTGTAGATACATTCCAATCTCGCTTCAGAATGATGGTCCGAGTATTGATGAACTTAACAATAAACTCTCCCGTAATACTGGCCACATAAAGTTCCTGTACACTATTCCTACATTTCAGAATCCAACAGGAATTTCTTGGTCACTTGAAAAGCGCAAACAGGTGCTCGAAATTATGCAGCAACAAAACTGCATAATAATAGAAGATGATCCGTATAGTGATCTGTATTTTAACCAAGCGCCACCCCCGCCTTTGTACGCGTTGGACTCAAGTGGAAAGACAGTCTACATAGGAACATTCTCAAAATCTCTAGCCCCTGGACTGAGAGTAGGCTTCGTTGTGGCGAATCCAGAACTGATTTCTCAGCTCACACTTATTAAACAGAGCATGGATCTTCATAGTCCCACTCTCTCCCAGCTGATCGTTTCACATCTGCTGAGCAAACCTGACTGGTACAGGAAGCACCTGAATACATTGCGAATTCACTATTCAAAACAAGCAACTGCATTACTAACATTGCTCGAACGACATTTGAGTACGAAGGCGTCTTGGACTGTGCCTCAAGGGGGGTTATTTGTCTGGGTAAAAATACCTGGCTCTCATAGTCTCGAACTTCTGAAAAAAGCAGTTTTGGCTGGAGTTGCCTTTATGCCTGGATACCCTTTCTATGCTAAAAACCAAAACTGGCAGACAATTCGATTGACTTTCTCAATGGCAACCCAAAAGCAGATGTCGGTGGCTGTACAAGCTCTTGCAAGCTGTCTGCCTTAATTCAAGCACTGTGATTTGATTAACTAATGGGTTGGTTGGCAGACATGAGTGTGTTTTATCCATTTGCATTTGCAGGGGGATTAATTTTGATAGGAATGGTTGTGATGCGGGTTGATCGGGTGGTTGTTGATGTTAAAGATTGATTTACCCAATCGTCTCCTCAATAACCCTCAACCAATTCTTGTATGCCACCTTTTCAATCTCTGCATCGGAAAAACCATGCTCTTGCATAGCATTACAAAGATTTTGTAACTCTGCAGCTGATTGCAAGTCCTTGTACATCTGTGCACCGTCAAAGTCAGATCCAATGGCAACATGGTCTATACCAACGCGATTTTTAATATACTCAATGTGATCTACAAGTACCGACAGCGGAGTATCCTCATTTGGTTTGTAGTCAGGTCTCGTATTGATTGGTTCAAGGATTATACCGATTAATCCACTTGAGTTAGCTACTGCGTCAATTTGTTCATCGGTGACGTTACGTGTAGAAGGACAGATAGAGTACACACCCGAATGACTGACTACGAGCGGTTTGTTTGAAATAGATGCCGCGTCCCAAAATCCTTGCAAATTGATATGCGCAAGATCTACTAATATCCCAAGCTCGTTACATGTTCTGATCAAATTCTTTCCAGCTTCAGTCAATCCTGGACCAGTATCTGGAGAGTGAGGTGCCTCAAAACGCACTCCTGTCCCAAATGCATTTGGTCTACTCCAAACTGGACCGACGGAGCGTACACCAAGATCATAAAATGACTCTAGGTTGCTTAAGTCTTCTTTTATGCATGCTGCTCCTTCTATGTGAAGCAGTGCGGAGATTGCTGAGCAATCCATTGCTTGTCTGATATCGCTAGCAGAGTAGACTATGCGCAGCGATCTATCTGTAGCTTTTTCAATATTTCTAGCAAGTTTAATGAGCTCTCGGGTTTTTTGCTCAGCATATTGTTGATCAAGAGCACTATGCATGGTCATAACATAGCCATCATCGCGAATGGTTAGGCCGTAGTTTTCTGCAGCTTCGATAGAATCAGGGTGTGGGGGAGTGAACAGGGCAAAGAGGCCACCAATGAAATGACCATTACGCATCTTAATCATGTCGAGGTCATGGTGATCATTTCCTTCTATGAACGCTGAAATAGGATCGCTTTTTAGAAAGGTTAGTTCAAGTAATGTATCGTTGTGTCCGTCGAAGACTGGGTAGGTTTTCATGGGGGTATTGTATACTCTCTGTATGAGAAAAACTGAAACGAACTCCGTAATACTTGTTTCTGGGCCACTTGGAGTAGGGAAGTCTAGTTTTTGCAAACTTTTGCATGAGGATCTTGGTTACAGCATTGTAGATGGTGATTCTTTCTTTGCTTCTTTGGAGGATTCAGGTTTGTCTTGGGAAGGAAGACTTGAGCAGAGTTGGCAGTTAATCGTGGAGGAAACTAAAAAACAACTAGAAAAAGGCAGCAATGTCGCCATAGATTTTGTGGTTGAAGATGAATTGTTTTGGTTCTCATCGCAAATTGATTCATATGAAGTTCAAGTGAAATATGTCATTCTCATTGCTGATGAAGAGATGATAAAAAAAAGGTT
>CAZBMX010000100.1:0-3866 GCA_964493195.1 uncultured Pseudomonadales bacterium | reverse complement strand
ATTTCAACTTCCCCTCATTACAACTGATGTTGCAGAATCAAATTGTACAACCTATTGAGATCAGGAGTGTGTAAATTACAGCTAGAACTTGTATCGAGGAAGCAAACCAGCTAGTATAAACTCAACAAAAAAACGTATTTCCTGTACAATGCGCGTGATTCATCAATAAGCCCACATACTCAAGCCGCCCATGATTGATAAGGTCATCCAATCAACCACACAACAGTTTCTAGATATTTACGATATCACAAATGATTTAGTGATCATGAAGGATGGCACAACATCACTCATCATCAGTGTTGACGCAATGAACTTTGGTCTTTTGGCAGAAGAGGAACAGGATGGCATCATGTATGCCTACGCAAGCCTACTTAACTCACTCAACTATCCGATTCAAATCGTTGTGCGCTCTCAAACCAAAGATGTTACTGGCTATTTACTCTTACTACGGGAACAAGAAGAGATTACCCAAAACAAATTGATGCGACAACGCATTCGAGCATATCGAGAGTTTGTAGCCAATTTAATTCACGAGCGCAATGTTCTTGATAAAAAATTCTACGTTTGTATTCCTGCGCCGTCGATTGAGCTTGGTTTATTACCACCCTCAACAGTGCTTCCTGGATCAAAACCATTTGATATCAGCACCATCGAGAAAAGCGTTGTTTTGGAAAAAGCACGCAACATTCTCGAGCCAAAACGCGACCACCTCATTTCTCAGTTTGCGCGCATTGGTCTGTTTTCACGCCAATTAAATTCTCAGGAAATAATTCAGCTTTTCTATTTGAGTTATAATCCAGAAGCTGCTGAAGGACAGCAGCTTGCTGATAGTAGTAATTACACTACCCCGCTTGTTTCAGCGGGAGTTGAAGGGCCCCAAATGAACACCCTACCAACCCAGCAAGTGTCTCCCCCTGCCCCCACAGGAGGATCTCCACTACCACCAACACCAGCTGTTTCTCCAACACCGCCAATGCCTCCCGCAACAGAGGTTGCTGCAACCGTCGAGCCGGTTGTTGTAACTCCTGCACCGTCAAGCGCCAACTACCAACCTACCCAAATGCCCAATCGAGCAACAACCCCATCACCAGTGATTGAGCAGCCTGTCGCCCCACCAGCCACCGATGCCCCAACACCAGAACAAACAACAGTGCCTATGCCACCCACACCACCTATGCCGCCTGCACAGCCCGCAATGCCCTCTCCAACACCTGACGTAGCAACACCACAAACCCCTCCTCCTGCTACAACCACCGCAGCCCAACCACTGCCAGAAATTTAAGTAAACATGTCCAGCATCCTACAATCACTACCATTCTTCAAGAAAAAATCTGATCAAAATCCGATATCTCCAGCAGATGCTCAATCAAACCTTGAGCAAAAACAGATGGAGAAGATTAAGGAATTTTCCCAAGGATTGGTAACGATTCAAGACATCATTGCGCCCGAAGCAATAGAGGTGGACTTCACATATCAAAAAATAAACTCGACTTATACTCGCACGCTCTTTGTGGCGGGATACCCACGCAGTGTACCGGCGAACTGGCTATCTCCCTTAATCAACTTCCCACATCAGTTAAATGTGTCGATGTTCATTTTTCCGGTTGATTCTGCAGAAATTCTTGACAACCTCAAGCGAAAAATCACCGAAATGGAAGCTGAAATTCAATCAGATTTGCGCTCGGGCAAAATTAGTAACATTAACACAGAGGTAAAGCTAGAAGACGCGCGATTCATTAGAGAAGAATTGGCAAAAGGTTCAGAGCGATTCTATCAGTTTGGTTTGTATGTAACCATTCAAGCTACAAATAAAGACGAGTTAGACCGCGTTACCAAGGCAATTCAATCAACATTGGGTTCGCTTTTAATCGTTTCTAAAAAAGCAACGCTGCAGATGGACGAGGGATTTAAGACTACTTTACCCATGGGTGTTGATAAATTATTGGTCACCCGCAACATGGATACAACTTCGCTTGCCACAACGTTCCCGTTCACATCATCGGAGTTAACCATGGAGTCCGGCATCATGTATGGCATCAACGAACACAACGATTCGTTGGTAATCTTTGACCGGTTTAAAATGGAAAACGCCAACATGTTGATTTTTGCCAAGTCTGGCGCTGGAAAATCATTCACCGTTAAATTGGAAATTTTGCGCCAACTCATGTTTGAGTGCGACGTAATTGTGCTCGACCCAGAACATGAGTACGAAGATCTCTGCAAAGCAGTTGGTGGGGAATACATCAACTTCACCTTTAACTCTAAAACAAAAATTAATCCGTTTGACTTGTCGAATTTATATGAGGAAGGTGAGAACGAGCTTGGGCAAAAAATTATTTCGTTGCACGGACTGCTAAAAGTCATGTTGGGCGAGATGACTTCGCAACAAGACGCACTGCTTGATCGAGCACTCGTCGCTGCATATAAAGCCAAAGGCATTACGCCTGATCCTGCAACTCAAGTCAACGAACCCCCACTCATGGAAGATGTGTATAAATCGTTGATTGGTATGGAAAACGAGGAGGCGAATGACGTAGCGGCGAGGTTGGAAAAATACATCACCGGTTCTTTTCGGGGGATTTTTGATCAAAAATCGAACTTTGACATTACAAGTCAATTAACAGTGTTTTCCGTCAAAGAAATGGAAGAAGGATTGCGCCCAATCGCAATGTATATCATTCTTGATTTCATTTGGACTCGGGTGAAGAAAAAACTCAAAAAACGCCTACTCATCATTGATGAAGCCTGGTACTTCATGAAGCACCCCGACTCCGCCTCATTCATTCACTCAATGGTTAAGCGCGCGCGCAAGTACTACCTAGGCATTACGACAATCACACAAGATGTGGAAGACTTTTTGCAGAATGAGTACGGCAAAGCAATTGTTTCTAACGCATCAATCCAATTTTTAATGAAGCAATCAACCGCTTCCATACCCGTTTTAGCAGAAACGTTTTACCTGTCACAGGGAGAGCGACAACTACTTGTTTCCGCCGATGTTGGAGAAGGAATATTCTTTGCGGGTCAAAATCATGTAGCCCTCCGGGTGGTAGCAAGTCCTGAAGAATATGGATTAATTACTACCAACCCAGAGGAAGTATTAAAAAGACAACGCCAGCTAAAAGAAAGTTCAGGCATGGGCGGAAGTTACGATCCCACAACTGGGCAAACAGCGACATCAGCAGCGCAACCCACTCCCCCACCACCCCCACAGCAAGGCTTACAACCAAACCAGGCGCCAGCACCACAGGTTGTTCAACCTTTAGTTGTCGCCCAACCCGTTCCCACAAGTCCAAATCAAAACTTGTACTCAATAAACAATTATCAACCCCCGAAATAATTCGCCACCCTCTTTTGGTGTTGCGTTTAAAAAAACGCTATCAAAATACCACAATTGATACTTGCACAAACACAACCATGCTGTGTATAACTGAGCCGTCCCTGTCCGGCTTTGTATATGCAGCTTCCAACACAACAGTGGTTTTCCGTTCCAGCCGAAGAAGTTCAAAAGACATGGCAGCACGCCTGTTCACTCTTACAGCTTGAGTTATCACCTGCTGTGTACAATACTTGGATCCTATCAAACCCCCTCACAGAACTCAGTTTTTCAGAAGCCGGTGAGGCTGAGGGCATCATCACTAGCCCAACGGCGTTTCATTCAACTAATCTAAAAAAAAATCTAGATACCACGCTGAGAACGGCCATCGAAAAAGTTATTCAAAAGCAAGTTGTGCTCACCTATCGGGTTGGCGATGTGTTTCGTACACAAACAAAGAAAACTGGTTTTACTACTCAGAATACACAGTCATTCACAGCCATCAATCAGACACTTCGCCCCCATTCTGGAGAACAAACCAACAATACTT
>CAZBMX010000099.1:0-3887 GCA_964493195.1 uncultured Pseudomonadales bacterium | reverse complement strand
ACATGCAGGCATTATGCCATAGTGTTTGGCCAGTTTGCCAGGGCGAGGAGGGGTTCTTGAGTTAATTTTTGTTCAGCCAGTTCTTGCCAAATGGTTTCGGTGACGAACGGCATGAAGGGGTGGAGTAGCTTAAGGAATGTGAGTAGTCCCTCGATGAGCGCGCCGTTGGAGAGCTCGCCAGATTTTGCGCTTTCGATTGCTTGATCGCAGTACCAGTGCCAAAACTCATTGTATACGGTGTCGGCTGCCATGCCTGGCTTGAGGTCGGTGAGTTGTTGGGAAATAGCTTGTACAACCTCATGTAGGTGTGCGCGAAAGTCCGTGTCTTTGGTTGCTGTTGGTTGTGTCGTAGTGGTTTGAGCCTGCAACACAAATCGGCTTGCATTCCAGATTTTATTGGCAAAGTTGCGCATGGCTTTGAAGTCGGGTTCGCCCACGGATTTATCAATTCCTGGGGTCGAGCGCACAACAAGAGCCATGCGGAGCGCATCGGCGCCATAGGTTTGCACCACCTCGAGTGGGTTGATGACATTGCCTTTACTCTTACTCATTTTTTGGCCTTTTGTGTCGCGAACTAGGCCATGTAAGTACACATCAGAAAAAGGCGATTTGTTCGTTAGGTAAATGCCGAGTAGCATCATGCGCATCACCCAGAAGGGAAGGATATCGTACCCAGTTTCCATCACGCTGGTGGGGTAGAAGCGGTCGAAGTCACCGGCTTTGCCGGTCTTGAGTGTGACCACAGGCCATTGGGCGGAAGAAAACCAAGTGTCGAAGGTGTCGGTCTCTCTAATCCAAGTGTGTTTGGTGTCTTTTTCAGTTGCGGGCTCCTGATCACTGATTTGGTAGGGGACACTGATGTTTGCTGACACTTGTTGTAATCCGGCGGCGATCTCCTCTAGCGAAAACTGTTGCATTAGTAGTTTGAGGTTTCCTTGGGTGTAGTTGCCGGCTTGGTCGACAAAACTGGTGGTGATTTGATCTTCATACCCATCAACTTGATACCAGACTGGGATGCGTATACCCCATACAATTTGGCGGGAAATGTTCCAGTCGCGCAGGTTTTCTAGCCAGTGGCGCAAGATTTTCTCGCGTCCAGCGCCATGAATGGTTGTTTCACCGGAATCCAGAGCAGCCAACGCTTTGTCAGCCAGGTTTTGTTTGGGATCACGCACTTTGATGAAAAACTGGGCCATAGGAAGTGGTTCCAGCGTGCGGCCACACCGGTAACACACCCCTATGCTGGTGGTGTAGTTGGCATCAATTTTTTCCATCAACCCTTTTTCTTGCAGGTCTGCAGCAACTTGTTTGCGGGCAGCTTCTACAGAGAGTCCAGCGTATGATCCAGCAAGTTCGGTGAGTTTGCCGTCAAAACCAATCACCTGTTTGAGGCCCGGCATCTCATCTTTGTGGCGCTGCCAAACTGCGTAGTCGTTGAAGTCGTGGGCGGGGGTGATTTTAACCACTCCAGTGCCAAACTCAGGATCAACGTACTCATCCGCGATTACTTTGATAGAGAAGGGGCTGTTCAAACCCTGAACTTCAATCATTTGTCCAATGTATTTTGCGTAACGCTCATCTTTGGGGTGAACCGCAACAGCGGTGTCTCCGAATTTTGTTTCCGGCCGAGTGGTGGCTAGGGTAAACGGCCCGTACTTTAGGTAATAGAGAGGCACTTGCCTCTCTTCGTGTTTTACCTCTAACTCTGAGTATCCAGTGCCGCACTTGGTGCAGTAGTGAACGAGCTGGAGGTCGCGGTACACTAGGTTGTCTGCATGTAGTTTTTTGAAGGTATCCAACACTTGGATGACAACTTCGTCATTGAGTGTGAACTTAAACCGACTCCAGTCGGCACTCGCTCCGAGCTTTTTAGTTTGATTTACCGCAACTTCTGAGTTTTCTTGGACATAGTCCCATATTTGTTTATATAATGTTTGACGGTCAAAATTAAAGCGGCTTTTGCCTTGTTTTTGTAGCTTTTTCTCATACACAAACTGAGTCTCAATGCCAGCATGGTCGGTGCCGGGAATCCAAACAGTGTCATCACCCAACATTCGGTGGTAGCGAACAAGCACGTCCTCCAAGCTGATAAACATCGCATGACCCACATGGAGTGGATCATTGGCGTTGGGAGGAGGCATGATGATTGAAAACGACTTTTTGCTGGTATTGCTTGTAGATTCGGACTTTTCTACCACGTCGGAATCTGGGTTGCCAATTTGGTGGTCATCCCAGAGTTTGGTTGTTTGCGGCTCGTGAATGGTGAAATCGTAGCGTGTGTCCATGTCTGGTAGTATACCACTGGCTTGATTTTGTGTGCAGTTTGGTTTATGATATGGTTCATATGGAACCGTAAACTTGAACCATTATGTGAACTATGAAATCTATAACTATCCACAATCTTGACGACCAAATCTACGCAAACATATCTTCGATTGCGCAAGCCGAGGGCATGAGTCTTAATGCGGTGATGAAAAAATTGCTCCGGTTGTCCTTGGGCATTTCTGTCGCTGGCAGAAAAAATGATCTTTCAAAGTTTGCTGGTGCGTGGTCTGATGCGGAGTACACCCAGTTTCTAAAGAGTCAACACGTTTTTGAGCGAATTGACCAAGAAGATTGGCGCTGATGGCACACATTTTGCTTGACACAAACGCCTACTCATTGTTGCTGAAAGGAAATGCAAACGTGAGGGCGGTAGCAGAAGGAGCGGAGCAGGTTTATGTTTCTGCTATTGTGGTTGGTGAGTTGTTGGCCGGTTTTCGACAGGGAACAAGGGAGAAGAAAAACATCAGATTGTTGGACGAGTTTGTGCAACAACCCTTTGTTTCTGTAGCGACGGTGACCACTCAAACTGCTGTGGTGTATGCCCAGGTCGTAGCTCAGTTGCGCAAAAATGGCACTCCAATCCCCATGAATGATGTGTGGATTGCATCCCAGGCACTTGAGTTAGGTGCAACCCTGATTACATTCGACCAACACTTTTTGAATGTCGCTGGACTCCAGGTCTGGCCAGAACTACGGTCGGCAGACTGAGCGCTGGGTGTGGGTGGTGCTATACTACAAACATGCTATACCTCATACTTTTTCTCCTCGTATTGGTGTTGATCTCGCTCAAACAAATCAATGAGTACGAGCGGGGTGTGGTGTACACCATGGGCAAGTTTTCGGGAATCGTCAACCCGGGTTGGCGGATGATTGTTCCGATTTTTCAAAGTTTTCGCAAAGTTGACATCCGCACCAAAGCCGTCGACGTTCCCAAGCAGGAAACAATTACCCGCGACAACGTTTCGTGCAAAATGAACGCGGTTATTTACTACAAAGTCTCTGATGCCGGCAAAGCCATCAACGAAGTAGAGAACGCATTTTGGGCGGTGTCGCAGTTGGCACAAACCACCATGCGCAGAATCGCGGGTGAAGTAACGTTGGACGAACTGTTGTCGAATCGCGAGCACATTGCTAAAAACATCATGAAGTCAATCGATCCTACCACCGAGGCGTGGGGTATTGATGTCGAGGCCGTTGAACTCAAAGACATCGAGCTGCCTGAAACCATGGTGCGCACAATGGCCAAGCAAGCCGAGGCCGAGCGCGAGAAGCGGGCAACTATAATCAGTAGTGAGGGCGAGGTCGCAGCAGCAGAGAACCTAAACAAAGCTGCCACCATGCTGTCTGCAGCACCGGGCGCCTTGCACTTGCGCACACTCAACTCTATTAACGACATTTCTTCTGATGAGTCAAACACTATTGTATTTGCGGTGCCCATGGAGTTGCTTAAGGCGATTGAGGGGTTTGGGAAAGTGGTGCGGAGGTAAAGAGTGTTTTTTTAGGCTAAAGTTTTGGTGAGTAGTAAAATCGTAAAAAATTGCTACACTGGTTTAATTGTGGCA
>CAZBMX010000098.1:0-3887 GCA_964493195.1 uncultured Pseudomonadales bacterium | reverse complement strand
AGTGGAAAATTGTGGCCAGTTCCTCTGGATTTAAAATAAACGTGCCTTTGTTGAAAAATGGCATGTACCGATAAATAAAGTCGATCATAAACAACTGCTTGATCCACACCCGGTGGCGCTTAAAGTTGTTATAGGCAGATGAAAACTGGGCGAATGCTCCAGTGATGTTGTTGATGTGTGACTCCGCAGAATCTTCATTTTGCGCTGAAACTAAAACACGGAGCGAAACGCGAAAACCAGGCTTTTCAATTTTATTACTGACGCTTTCCATCTCTTTAGGATCATGTCCGTATGTTGCTTTTTGCGGATCTGCCTCACGTTTTTTTTCTCGCTGAATGTACTTGCGGGCTTGATTCTGCCAACTCTTTCCTGTTGGCTGCATAATCAATTGTATGATCGACCCCTCACCCTCAGACATTTTAGAGAGTGCCGAAGTGATCAGTGACAAACCGTCCGTTGGTAAATCTTTGTACGTCTTGAGCGGATAAAAGTTTGCTTTTTCCAAAGTTAAACTAGCAAATGAAACCATTCCTTTTTCGCTGAAAACATTAACTTCATCAACCTCAGTTATATCTGCCGTTGGATATGCACCATGTATTTGCTTTTCGACAAGATCGCGAATGCGCTTCGGGCAGTTAACATAAAATGAAATTTCTTCTTTGAGCGCAACAATTTCAAACGAAAAAATATCCTCGACTTTAGTCCATGACCAAAACCCACGCTTTTTCAAAGAATACAAACCGGCAAACATCTGTTCTGCTGCGTCAATCTTGATCTCGTTATCTTTGGGCAATCGAACAAGCAACGTCACAAAATCCAGCGCATATGCTTCGCGATTGCGATGTTTCCACCACTGAAACAGCATGTATGCAAATACAGCTATAACACTCAAGCTCAGCAAAAGCAGCACCAGCGTGCTCGCCAACCCCACTGCAGAACTCGTGAGATCAGTGGTGGCCAATGTTTTTGCAGTATCTACAGCCGTTTTTGCTGCACCTTCCGCTGCGTTTGGTTCCATAGTAGTTTCTTTATTTAAATTTGCTTTTGTTACTCTGTTTGAGCAGGACGATAGATCACTTTGCCGGCAAACATTTTTATTATTTTGTGGCTCCACTCAATCAGCCAGCGAATACTAAATTTAGGACTTTTTTTTGCTCCCACATCGTCTGTCTGCTGTGTGATAGGAAGCACAACAACTGGACGACTGGGGTAAGCAGCACTTGATTGCTCATGCGTCCCATCCGCGATGACAATTTCGTTGGGACTAGTTTGCGTATGGTCTTCGACACGCTGAATGAATGTTTCAACTTCAACTGGAATCTCCGGGCTTGGTTCTTGCTCGACATATTGGATACCCGTGGCTGTTTCAACAGCCGTAGCAGGACTAGCGGCTACTCGCTCTTTTGCAACAGAGCCAGCAGCCGGTGCAACGTTGAGTGTATCAGTTGCCGCTAACACAGCGCTGGGCACCATCTGATCGAGTACTGTTGCAGAGTCTGCAGAAGCGCTAGTTTCTGCTGGTGCTAGTGCTGGTGCAGTCGCAGCCATGACAGACTGATTTTGAGCAGATGTAACTACTGCATCAGGCTGTTGTTGAGTTGCATCACTCGGACTAGGCTGGCGCTCTGCCTCAATCTGATCGAGTACAGCACTGAAAATGTCTAGCCTCTGTCCTTGACTTGCAACTGTGTCTGCTACATCTGGCTCTGAAAGTGCCTGCTGCATGGTACCCACTAAGTCAGACTGGGGCGCTGGGGGTGTGACACCAAATGATGACCGCAACTGAGACAGCAAGGTGCTCTGGCTTGCGCTAGCTTGAGGTTGGACCGGTGGGTTTTGGGCAACAGAAACGTCTTGCATGCCTTCCTACTATAACATTTTTGCCCTGTACAATACAGGGATCAATCGAGAAATGTAACTCTAGAATCAGTGGTGATTCCAATCTCAGCTGCCCTGCCAGCTGGTAGTTCGAGCACCCAGTCAACCAGGTGGGGTGATTGATAGACTGGCAAATCTGAATCTGCTACCGGTTTCAAAGGTGGCAGAACATGGTCTGTGATGCCAACCACAACTTGGTCACTAATCCAAACAATATCAATACTAAATCGCATATTCTTCATCCAAAATGTAGCCTGTTGCTTTTTATCAAAAATAAAAAGCATGCCGTCCGAACCAACCGCATCCCTGTCTCCCAGCCCTCGAGCCAAGCTTGCTGGCGATCGTACTACCTCCACGGCAAGCACTGTGTCACCAACACGAATAGACGCCATTGATTTATCAGGAATTGAAACTGATGACTGTTGCTGTAGCACTCCAGTCGATCGTTTGTTTTGGTTTTTTTGAAGCCAAAATGCAGAAATCAGCACTATCACACAAATGACAAAAAATGCTGCCAGCTCAATTCTCATGTTTGTCCATTCTAATTGAACGTACAAACAGATACAAGAAAACTATCAGCAAAAAACCAGTCAAAAAAATCTGATTCAATGTTACTGAAAGTGTACCAAAGCGCTGAACATCTGGGCGCAAGAAATCAAGAATTATTCGAAGCATCGCATAGTAAAGCAAATACAGAGTTCCAAGTCTGCCAGTGCTAATTGACCAAAACCTTGGAAACAAGACACACAATTTCCACAGAATGACTAGAAATAGCAGCATACCAACGGCCTCGTATGCAAACAAGGGATGGAATCTGTCAAATTCTACAAACTCAGCGGGTCTACGTGCTGGAGCGATAGTGATGCCCCACGGAAGTGAAGTCGGTAAACCGAACAACTCTTGGTTCACATAGTTCGCCAATCGTCCAATTGCCTGTCCGAGTGGTAGGCTTACTGCAAGCAAGTCTACCAACATTTTCCCTGCTAGCACCGTTTTTTTGTAGTGCTTCAACAACAATTGCTGCACACCTATTGCTACACTCAGGCCCATGAGCGCGCCAAGTATGCTTAATCCACCTCGCCAGACTGCAAAGATTGCTGATAAGTCCGCCGAATAGAGATGCCAGTCTGTAACAACATGCCACAAACGCGCACCAATTACTCCCCCAATTACTGCAGTGATGACATACTTCGTTAGGAGTTCTGAAGGGATCTTATGGCGCAAAGCCACGTAGAATAACACTCGAATGACAACAAGCCCAGCGATTCCTAGTATGAGACCATATGAATGAAAAGTAATACCCAGCACCACCACCGATTGAGGCACTACCATATAAATAGTATGGTAAATAATCCGAGTACAGCCAAGGAAATTGTAACAAACCATTGATAGGATTCAGGTGCCCAACGCTCAGTCATTTGCCATAAAAATCGTTCGTGTAGTTCAGCTGGCTTACTGTACAAACTGAACATTTCCATAATTAAAAAACAACTGAAACCAAAGTAGAAACCCAAACTTAGCACACTCGCTGTAGACGTAAGCACGTACAGCCCAAGCGGAACCAGAGCCAACAGGATGAACATTGACCTCGAGATTGGTCGAACCTTCATACCTGGTTCTGTATACTTGGGGGCCAGTACAAGATCATCTACTACCGCAACTGCGGTCCCTAAAAGCATCCCAAGCGTCAATAGAATTAAGGACGTCACACCCTGCTCAGTTGACCACTTAGATAGGTAAAATAAGCTAAAAATAACACCGACACACACAGCTTGAGTTCCAAAAATGCGCATCCGTGAGTTCATAAAATCATTCCTCGGTGTTTTTTGTAGTTTGAGCGCTTTCAGCAGCGTCTCGAGCAATCCGCAACTTCAAGTCTAGTACTTTCAGAACAGCGGAGTCAACTTTGGATGCAAACGTTGCGTTGGTTTTGTACTCACGCATCAATGACCCAAAGACCTTCTCTTGATCACCTGCCGAAACGGACTCACCCAAGAGAATGAGT
Organism: uncultured Pseudomonadales bacterium; assembly: GCA_964493195.1. GTDB lineage: Bacteria > Patescibacteriota > Microgenomatia > UBA1400 > PJMF01 > CAZBMX01. Next base: position 4 of record CAZBMX010000098.1, on the reverse strand, counting down.
GAAT
>CAZBMX010000097.1:0-4118 GCA_964493195.1 uncultured Pseudomonadales bacterium | reverse complement strand
AAACTGTCAGTATTTTTTGTCTTGGTTTGAATGTGCTTGCATTGCGCTTGCCTGTTGCGTTGGCTGGACTCACCGTCGTGGCGGCTGTTGGATTTCTGAGTTGGAAAGTGACGAGCAGCCGATTAATCGCAATTCTAGGATTATTCCTAGCAGCTGTTTCTCCATGGCAAATTATTTTTTCCCGAGGAGGTTGGGAAGTAATGCTTGGGACGGCATTGTTTTGTTGGGGCGCAATTTCCATTGTAGAGGGGGAGAGCAAAATTGGAAAAAATCGACAGCTTTTTCTGAGTTTAGGGGCACTACTTCTCTGGGTAAGCGCTTACACATATCATGCATTTCGTTTGCTTGTACCAATATACTTAGCTACACTTGGAATACAGGTTGTATTGACACTGATCTTTTCAAGACAGAAAAAATATCTGAAACCCTCTAGCTTCTTGATGGAGGTGTGGAAACAACTTGGCATACTCATAGGCATGAGCTGCATACTCCTCATCCCTTTTGCTGTCACATGGGGAACACCCCAATTAGGACAACGATTTTCTGAGACGAGTATTTTCAGCAACCTAGATGTTATTACACAGAGCAACACAGCAATTAAGACAGCAAATTACTCGTTATTCGCGCGAATCAGCAACCATAGATATGTACTTTTCAGTCGCTTAGTAATCGATCAATATCTGAGCCACTTCTCACCCGATTTTCTCTTTGTGACTGGTGACAGCAATCCTCGCCACAACACAGGATATGGAGGTCAACTCAATGTAGTCGATAGTGCATTTTTACTTTTGGGTTTACTTTTTTTAATAACGATGCGACCAACAAAACAGCAACGCGTCTGGACATCATTTGTGTTGGTGTTGCTTGTCATCGCTCCCATTCCCGCCAGTCTAACCCAAGCTGTGCCGCATGCACTCAGATCTCTTCCCATGAGCATTAGTCTGCTGGTCATTGCATCCGTAGGGGCAGGTCGCTGCGTACATAGTCTTACTAATTGGTTAGAAAAACATCATTCTTCCACAACTTGGTCAAAAAGTTTTGTTTTTGGTTGCGTCAGTCTTTTTATTGCAAGTGTCTACAGCATACAGCCCATAGCATGGTGGAGACACTACACCTTTGTTTACCCCAAAGTAGCATACCAAGAATGGCAATACGGATATGCTGAACTCGTTGCCGCTGTTTCGAGTGCAAGCGAGCAGAACCCAGACTTACCAGTCTACATTAGTCGGACGTATGGCAGGCCAGCAATGTACTTCTGGTTTTATCAGAAAATTAATCCTCGACTAGTCCAAGCGGTCAACGAGCAAACACCTAAAGATCAGAGCGAGTACTTAACTTTTAACAACTATCGTTTTGTACGTTCACCAACGGAAATTGAGGGAACACCAGCTCTCATAGCAACCACACCAAGCGAGGCAGCTTCATATGGGATTTCAGAAAGTGACTACTTGCATCAAGTAGCAGGACCAACGGGCACGATCATTTGGGTAGTTGCCCTTTTGCAATAATTAAATATGTTACAAATGATCAATCGAATTCATCAGCAACAAATAGCACCAATGGTAGCTATCGCAATTGTTTCAACCTGTATTTTTGCTGGCTTACTGAGCCGAGCATACAACTTAGGCGCAGTGCCACTGGCGCCTTATTGGGATGAAGTTGCGATGCTTGCTGACGCACGAATGTTGCTTGAAACCGGCCGTGACTTACATGGCCATTCATGGCTGCAACCAATCTTCATCTCGTATGGTGACTTCAAGCTTCCCGTATATATCTGGGCTACCACAGTGAGCGCTTGGTTTGTTGGAATTACACCCCTTGCTGTTCGCTTTCCTAGTTTTATTGCTGGAATTTTGTCGATTGGAAATGCCGCCGCGCTTGCTTTTTTATTGGTTTCATTGTGCAAACCCAATCAGATCAGTATCGCAAAATATGCAGCTCTAGCAAGTGGTGCTGTTGCAGCTATTACACCATGGGGAGTCATGTTTTCCCGCACTGGATTTGAAGCTCATTTAAGCCAAGCAATCGCTGGTTTAAGTGCGATTGTGCTGTTATACACACTTGTTTCAACAAATCGGTCTGTTTACAGAGTGTTAGGAGTGATATCTGCATCACTAATTGCGTGTATTGCGATCTACACTTATTACTCGACACGATTTGTCATTCCGGTAGTGTTGCTTGCAATCATACTTCTTGAGAGCGCACTTGAGCATGGTGAAATTAAAAAACGACTTTGGAACTTGTTGTTGGCAACATTCTTCTGCATCTCAACTTTCTCTCTCGCACTCCTCCCAATGATTCGTTCCCCTCTGTACCCGGCAAGTAATCAGTACAGGTTGTCGACTAGATCATTATTGGAACTTGAGCCTTTTGTACTACAGTCAAATCAATGGAGAGCTTACTCGGGTGATACATTGGTCGATCGAGTGTTTTTTCACCGAAGAGTGTTGCAAGCTAGGGCGCTGTTGCGAGCTGTAAGTCAGCATCTTTCTCCTCACTATCTTTTTTTTACCGGAGACAGTAATTTGCGTCACGGCACTGGAAGGCACGGGATATTGCTGCTTGCAACATTACCGAGTTTATTAATCGGAATTCTTTGGTTAGGTAAACACGCAAAACCAGTGCTGACCATATTAGCAGCTTGGTGGCTTTTAGCCATCATACCTGCCGCAATTCCTACTGAGGTGCCACATGCACTTCGCAGCCTGAATGGATTTCTTCCAGTTGTCATTCTTATTGGGTATGGGTATGGTGTTTTATACAAAGAGATAGCAGGCATGCGGAAAAAATGGCTGGCTGTTACTTTACTTTGTATAGTTGGTTTCAGCAGTATTTTAGAGTATGGTGGATTTGTGCACTATTACTTTACCGTGTATCCAAAACAATCGGCACATACTTGGCAACAAGGATACACGAGTGTTGCAGCTATTATTGAGCGATCTCTCCACAACGAAAGAGTAGAAATTGCAAGCTCGGAGTATCGTCTCTTGCTCTGGTTGTTTGCCTTCAGTGATATTCCTGTTGATCTCATTCGACAAGCAATTGCCCTTGATGCTCCATTTCCGAAAAAACTCGACAAAATCCGGGTTAGAGAGCTAGAGCCAGACATGCTGTTTCGTGCTGAAAAGCCGGTGCTTATTGTCGGCTCCCGAGAACACATGGAGTGGTTCATGCAGGTTGCCGGTGAAAAACCTCATTCAATAATCCAAATTGATAGTGCTGATCCCTCACTTGGATATACTCTCGTTGAATATGTTCAAAATTAAGTTATCACAAATCAACTTTGCAGCTTGCATCGTACTTGTCGCAACCGGCGCTCTGATACTTAGATTAGTGGGCTTGGGATCACTGCCAATCATTCTCAATCCAGATGAAGCCGCAATAGCATACAATGCGTATCTCTTGGCAAAAACTGGGATGGATGAGTGGGCCCGATCGTGGCCCATGACACTGCAGTCTTTTGGCGATTTTAAATTGATTGGTTATCCTGCTATCGTTGCAGGACTCTTTCATTTTCTGCCAACCTCTGAAGCAGTCGTTCGAACACCTGCTGCTGTTGCTGGAACTTTTCTCGTGCTTTTAGGAGCTTCTTGGAGCTCTTTCCTGAATCATTCTAGAAAAACACAAATAGTTATTTCTGTCTTGTTTGCAGTAACCCCGATCTTTTTCTTTTACTCGAGAATGGCCTTTGAATCTCTTGTAGCGCTCGCATTGACAATGACCTCACTTCGCTTGTTGTTTGGTCAACATGCTGCAAAACAACGTTTAATGGCTGATATTTCTGCCTTCGCACTTTTCTTGCTGGCGTGCCTGACGTACAACACTCCTTTATTAATTCTCCCGTTAATCATAATAGCGATTATATGGTGGCGCGGTTTACTGAATTGGAAAACATGGGTTGTACCAGTACTGCTGCTGTTGCTATTGTTCGTCGTCGTATTGGATGCACTCAGTTCGGCAACTAGTCAAAAAAGCGCAATAACTATTTTCTCTGATCCATTCCACCGTGAACAAGCAATTACCTTCAGCCAGCGTGTCCCAAAATTACTAGCTCCAATAGCAAAGGCACCATTATATTTTCTTTCGCAAATTGTTGAACGAGTAGTCAAAACATTTGG
>CAZBMX010000096.1:0-4228 GCA_964493195.1 uncultured Pseudomonadales bacterium | reverse complement strand
AAAACAGAGTGTATGTCCTTGACACAAATGCTCAGACAGGCGTATTTGCTCAAGATTTTGCGCAGCTCAAGAAAAACTTTACGGTGTGGCAAATTGATAGCGATTGCGACGATTTATGCAATTTATACGAACTGCGCACGACTACCCCGCCAATACCAACCCAACCAGTAACGGTCAATAAGAGAGAACTATCGCTCGATTCACTACCAACAAATGATTTCACGTTCATCACGTACAACCATCGTTTTAATCGTAAACAACCTGAGCTTGCTCATGACATCACCGATTTCGTGCCCATGGTGTTGCCACTGCAAGAGCACGCGCCAGATCTGTTGATGATTGGTGGTGATTTAAGTACCGTGAGTGATGAGGGACATCAAGAATACTTTTTGCAGTTTGCCGGTGATCGTTTTTCTGCACCAATCATCTACATTCCAGGTAACTATGATGATGTTGAAAAAAAATTGTTTGTGACAAAACCGCAACAGTTTAGAGTTGATAACAATCTATTTGTGACACTGCAACCATCACCAACAGGTACAATCAGCTTAGAACACAAGCTCTTTCTCAATAACATATTGCTTCAATTGGAGAAACAGCCAGAGATAACCAATGTCTTCTTTGTGTCACATCGCATGGGTTGGGTAGCGGGAAATCCAGCCCTTGAGCCACTATCAGTTGCATTAAATCTACCACTCACAACCGAAGATACATTTTATTCAGAAAAGCTGCTCCCCAAGTTGCGCCAATTTCCAAATAAACGATTTTATTTCTTAGGTGGTGATCTCAAACCTAATCCTGTAGTCAACGTTTTTTATCACACTGAAGGCAATGTCACTTACCTTGCAAGTGCGGTAAACAACCATGCAAGTGACGCATACTTGGAGTTTAGACTCACCCCTGGCTCAACAAACCCAACAATACTTGCAAAAAACGGCATGCATCAACCACTCAACGAAATCGCTACATACGATTTTGAACATTGGCGCGACGTTGCGCCAAGCCTTGGTGCAACTGCACAACAGCAGCAATCGTCGGTCATGGTGACTGCTATCAAACGAATCAGCGTTAGCTTAGGCGCAGGTTTGGTAGCGGGTTTAATCGCGCACTGGGTGAACCGGTTTCAGAAAAAACGTCTTCAACGAAGTGAGCGGAAGTAAGTAATTGTCTCGGTCAAACCGGCAGCAAACTCGACTTTTGGTGTCCAACCAAGCAAAGCTTGAGCTTTGGAAATATCTGGTCGTCTCCGTGTTGGATCATCCTGAGGCAATGGCAGAAAAGTAAGTTTTGCTTCTGACTTCTCACCAAACAGAGCAGTACTGACTTGCCGAGCGGTATCTAGAATCGTCATCTCCTGTTGATTACCGAGGTTGACTGTTTGACCAGCTCCCTCGGGGTGGTCAAACAATGCCAAAATGCCAGCGATAAGATCTGAGTAGTAACAGTATGACCGTGTTTGTGAGCCATCTCCATACACCGTCAGTGGCTGCCCCGAAAGTGCCTGATTTATCAAGTTCGGCAGCACTCTCCCGTCTGTCGGATCCATACGTGGCCCATAGGTGTTAAAAATACGAACTAGTCTTGTGTCAAATCCAAAATCACGATTGAACACGCCGCAAATAGTCTCACCCATGCGTTTGCTTTCGTCGTAGCATGATCGTGCCCCATTGGGATTCACATTTCCCCAATAACTTTCTGCCTGCGGATGCTCAAGCGGATCGCCATAGACTTCAGAAGTACTGGCAAACAAAAATGTGGCTGAAGGGTTGTGTTGACGCAAAAAACTCAGCAATAGGTGTGTCGCTTGAGAGTTCACCTGATATGTTTCAACAGGGTGAGCCTGGTAACGAGGAGGGCTAGCCGGTGAAGCAAAGTGCAATATACCGTCAATCTTGCGACCAGATGGCAAGTAAGACATCGGGTCTGCAACTACGTCGTGCTGAATGAATGTAAAGTTTGAGTTTTGCGATGCCTGGGTCATGTTTTCAGACCGGCCAGTAATAAAATTATCCACACCAATCACTTGGATGCCGCGTGCAAGCAATGCATCACACAGGTGCGAACCCAAAAATCCTGCAGCGCCGGTGACTACGATAGTTTTAGTATGAGTAACTGACATACTGGCATTGTACTGTACCCGTACAGTTTGGTACATCCCGTGTACAATGTTCTGAGTATGATTACTTGGTTTCGTGCCCAAGCTCCCCTGATCGTGATACTACTGCTTGCGCTACTGCTCCGTCTGCCACTGTTGGACGGCTCTTTTTGGCTTGATGAGGCAGCGCAGGCACTCGAAAGTGCTCGTCCACTCAGTCAACAGTTTAATATTCGAGATGATTTTCAGCCGCCCTTGCTACATCTGATTACATTTGTCGCACTCAGGGTTGATACGGCAGAGTGGTGGCTGCGCACTTGGGGAGCTCTCATCCCAGGATTGCTGTCAATTGTTGCAACATATGCGCTTGGTTCCGTACTATACAACCGACAGACAGGTTTGATTGCAGCTCTCCTGCTCGCAACTTCCTCTTTCCATATTTTCTACTCTCAAGAGCTGAGGCCGTACGCACTGCCAACCGCTTGGGCAAGCATCAGCATGTTCGCACTGGTGAAGTGGAATAACTCAAATAATAAATCATATCTAGCAGGATTTGCAGCGAGCACACTTGGGGGACTGTATAGTTCGTACCTGTATCCCTTTCTGCTTTTCGGCCAAATTTGTTGGATTGCCGTCACTCATAGATCTAAAATTTGGCAATTTTTCGGCGCGCTCACCCTTGTTTTGATTGGGTATTTGCCATGGGTACCAATCTTTGTACAACAGTTGACCGTGGGCACACAATTGAGAACATTGCTGCCTGGTTGGGAGTCGGTAGTGAGCACCCCCCAATTACGAACAATTCCACTGGTTCTGGCAAAATTTCTGTTTGGTGTACTGAATGTGGAGCTAACATTCGGATTCATTGCAGCTGCGTTGTGCATAACGATCCTCGTGTTGTATCTGGGCAAAACAGTTTGGCGAAGAAATCCCTCCAGCACCCAATATGTGTTGTACTGGCTTATGCTTCCCCTCATCTCAGCCTGGATTATTTCTTTTTGGGTACCAGTAGTACAACCCAAACGGGTGTTGTTTTTGCTGCCAGCGCTCATACTTCTTGTGAGTGCCGCAATTCACTACGGCTGGAAACAAAAAAAGATTCATGCTCGGGTGGCAGCCGCGGGTCTCTGCATACTCATGCTCACACTCAACCTCTATGGGACAGCTCGATACTACACTGACCCAACACTGCAACGCGAAAACTGGCGCGGACTGCAGCAACAGATACGTAGACAGTACCCTGCAGAAAAATCAGTTGCGGTTTTTTCCTTTCCAGCACCATTTGCGCCTTGGACCTGGTATGACGATGGCACATTTCCTACCTTCTCCACTGGCACACTTACTGCGCGAGCCCATCAAGATTTGCCCAATGCGCTCAAAACGCTGGCGGATGTTGAGTACATATTGGTGTTTGATTACCTGCGAGACCTGACGGATCCCAACAATGACATACCTGCAGGATTAGAAAGCTTGGGTTTTGTTCAACGAGACAGCATTGACTACCCGGGAATTGGCTTTGTACGCGTGTTTACCCGCCAAGCTACCATCCTCAGCTTCACCAGTTTGTAGTAGTATAGGAGCACATGCACATTGGCATTGATATTTCTTCTATTGTGTTCCGACGAGGTGTGTCACGCTACACGAGCAACCTTGTACGTAGTTTGGCTGCAGCCCGAACAGAGCTCTCGTTGTTTGGGTATTCATTCAGAAAGAAAGCAGAGCTAGATCAGTTCGTCACAAGTGTGCGCCCGCAAAATCAAATTCACAACGCGATCTACCCACTGCCACCAAAACTTATCAACTACTCCTGGCGCTTGCTGGGCTGGCCCAATCCAGAGCAGGTGCTGCCCAACATGCAACTATTCCACTCTTGGGATTGGCAACAACCACCGAACATGAACATTCCCATTGTTTCCACGATCCATGATTTGGCGATACTGAAGTTCCCTGAAACTGCGCACCCGCTCGTCAAGCAGCAGCATGAGCAATCGTGGGAAATTCTCAAACAGCGGCAGGCGCATATCATTGCTGTGAGTCAAGCTACCAAACGGGATATTGTTGAACTGCTCGGTTATCCTCAATACTTAGTCCATGTAGTCCATGAGGCATTGCCCGAGGAGTTTCGTCAACTGA
>CAZBMX010000095.1:0-4282 GCA_964493195.1 uncultured Pseudomonadales bacterium | reverse complement strand
CTCGCCAACTTGTACAGAGTCTCCGCCAGTGTCTGCAGTAACCACAATCCGAATGGTCATGTACGACCCCGCTGTATACGTGCCCGCAAATGATGCCTCAACTGCAGTCTGCGTCCACGTCGTGCCTGCTATTTGGGTACCACCCGCATTCTCAAGTGTGCCGCCCGTATCATACACATACACGGTCACAGCATTGTTGGTAGTGTCAGTGCGCTTACCATATACCTGAATCGGATTTGCACTCCAAGCGGCAAAGTTATCCGGCACCCGCCAGCGCACCCAGATGTCGTAGTCTTGGGCAGTGCCCTGGCTCGTTGTCCAGCTGTAGTAGTTGTGTACATCACCCGACGTATTACACACACCCGTGTTTGTGTTTGGTAAATCTGCACTTGCACCCTGTTCACAGAAGTCAGAGGTCATGGTTCCGGTGTTGCTACCCCCATCACCGGTCAATGTTGCACCAGGATACTCTGGAGAGAGTGTTACTTGTCGTGCAGGTCGGGCAGCACCAGCAAACAACGGTCCAGTGTCAGCATCAAAAGTAAATGAGTTTGTGCCATCAGTAAACGTCATCGCCGAACCACTCGTATTCACTGAAAACGAGTCGGTGCCATTTGTGACCGTAAATGTTTCAGTTCCACTGATCGTAATAGTTGGCGTTGATGCAGACCAAGTCCAGTCACCTGAACTTGCCAATGTCGTTACGCCACTGACTGCACCACTAGCAACATTCAAAGTGGTACTGGCAATGGTCAATCCGTCAGAACTATCCCCAATTGTGATTGTATCTGCATCAGCGTTATCACCGATTGAGATTGTATCGCAGGCAGCCGAGTTACAAATTGATACCGATGTTGCTGTGGTGTTGCCAATAGTAAGCGCACCAGCTGAGGATTGATCTAACGCTGCAGCTAGCACTGAGTTTGCCCCTGCATCAAGTGCTGAGCTTGAGAAATTGTACTCATCAGTACCGTTCACAGCGACATTAAATGTCTTACCGGTCAACACGTTTGCGGTCAAATCACCGGTATTGTCTCGAAACAACCCAACCACGGTGCCGGCAAATGCAGCGGCGGTTTCCCGAAATTCAACGTTTGAAATATCCTGCAGATCGTAGCCGTCCGCATCGGTGTCTACTGTCCAGGTCGAGTATGCGCTTCCTCCGATACAGTTAGTCCAGCCAGTATTTTGATAGCAGCGAAATACGTTGTCGGAGGTGTTGTAGTACATGTACCCTTCAGCACCGCCCGCTGGGTCTCCGGTATCGCTTTTGACGTCCAGTGCCAAATAATCGGGTGTTGTAGAGCCGGCTCCGCCGCCTCCGATTTGGATCGTGCTCACCGTACCAGTTCCCGCTGCTTGAAAACTGATTGCGCCACCTGTTGTGCTAAAGGATGAGGCTGCCCGACCTTGAATCGCCAACCCCTCGGCAGCAGCGGTATCAATATCCGTTGTTGCACCAGAAAACACTAAACCAGTTGCACCAATAGTTTTGTTGGTCAGACTTTCTGAACCAGCCAGCGTTGCCAAGGTACCAGTTGTCGGTAATGTGACATTTGTTGAGCCGGTAGTAGTCAGGGTTAAATTATTCGCTCCAGAAAATTCAATGGTGGTGCTGTTGGGAATAGTTAAAGTACCAGTTGTTGCCGTGACTGCCAAGCCGGAAACCTTGAGTGCATTAAATGCATACGGCACGGCGGTAAATCGAATTCTTGGGGTCATTTCACCGTCACCATTAAAATTAACGCTCAAGTACAAAATATCTGTGTTGAAATCAACAGATCCAGGCAAAGCTGTAACAGAACCAAGTTCAACTCGGAAAACTCCATCTGTCACTGTCACCTGATTTGCAAGAGTGCGAGTTTCTGTCCAAATTGTCGAGCCAGCAGACGCTGCGTCGTGAATTTTAAACTCAAAGTCGTACGCCCCATCAGCAACATTGGTACCGTTGAGGTTGACCACTTTGCCCTGAAAATTGATGGTTTGGCGAATGCCGGTTGCAGCTTCTGCTGGCTGTACCCGCCACAGCCCTGCTGCCACAACCACTCCTACTATGCCAATCCATAGCAAAAACGACCAAGCTCGTACTTGTTTGTGTAGGTACACCATTACCTCTTGTAACTGTACCAAGAAAACTGCCATTGCAACTAGGAGAAAAAAAACCGAAACTGTGAAAAATGCGCTGCTAGAAATTTGCTGCTGCGACTATGGTAATAGTATCAGCATAATCAGTGGCTGCGGGAGCCAAATTACTTGGCTTAGCTTTGGTAACGAATGACGCCCGCCCGGCGGTCACTGGTGCCGATGATGTATTAAAAATTCTCTGCGGAGTAGTAGTAAGCGTTCCAACTGTTTCACTGGTGCCATCGAATGGTGAATCCACTGCCACCGGCCCGCCTGCACTCTGACCAACGCTTGCATACTGCAATCCATACCCTTCCGAAAGTGCGGTCAGATTACCGCTCACCGCTGAAATAGTGTAGTCAGCCCGAGTGCTGTACAAACCACTGTTTGTTCCATACAAATACACTGACCCGCCATTAGCTGCGTTGGTGGCTAAGTCCACCCATACCCGATCACTGGTAGTATTCACTGATCCAGGCGTCAAGCTGCCAAAGCTCAACGTGTACGGCGCATCTGAATCAGTATCTGTACTCGCTACATCAATATCAAACGAAAGCGAAACGCTACTGGTAGCAGTAGAAGTCACTGGACCCCAGGGACTTTCCGAAAAATCACCTTGCTGTGCTTTGACTTTAACATAGTACGTTGTACCGGGTGTCAATCCAACAATAAACTCGCCAGTGCCGCTCCCCCAATTCGCATAGGTTTGCCAATCTTCCGCTCCCAAGCTTGCGCCTATCGTGTTGTCGGACTGCACATAGTTGGTACTGGTAAAGTTATCGGTGGAGATTGCCACCGCATACACCGTGTCTGTGGGATTATCTCCGATGGCAATGATGAGATTGAGCTTATTGTAGTAATTGCTGGTATTTGCTAGGGTCGGAGCAGGTGGCACACTAGACATCTGGGTAAAACTTAATCCTGGCCAAGTATTGTATGCAGTACCCGTTAGCTCGTTTTCACTCACCTCTCCCGCTACTGCATTCAGACTATAGCTGGTCGAGTCACTACCATCTGTTCCCCCAGCTCCCCATGAAAAATCTCTTAGACTGTAACTAGTGCTAACTGGGAACACGAGCATTAGAGCCAGTAGTGTGCGAGGTAAGAATGCTGAGGACCAAGTCTTAGGCATAAGATTAGTATACTGAGTTTGATGCGGACTCGTCTAGCTCTGGGATCTCCACTGCAGAGATGATGTCTGACAGCAACTTTTTCGAGCTTTCTGTCACTTTAGCCATGCTGTGCAGCGAAACGACATACACTACAGGCCGGCGCAGCCAAATTGCGGTCAACTCAGTGTCACCCTCATATGCCCGGTATGACTCACCGCCAAGCACAGGTATTTGCAGCGCTGAATACTGCCGCTGTTCCCGCTGGCGCAACTGCACACCGGTGTGGTCCTCAAGACTGAGTAACTCTGGCACGTACTCAGCAGAAATGGTTAGTTGTGCCCGTGGATTTTCAATCAACCCGCCCACAAAACATTTGGGCTGATTATTGGTGTTTTCTGTTGTCTCAGAGCGGCTTTTAAGATAGGCAATCGGAACAGGCAGTTTGATGGCAAAGCAATCCGTCTTGACTGTCTGTAGTTGCTTAGTACTATCTTGCGCTGGATCGTAGGTAAGTGAATCGCTTGAAATCACCGACTGGTCTTGCTCGTGCTCTGCCACAAACTCATTTACCCTGTCCGAAATTTCTGACGTTGCAACACCACTCGATGGCTGTTTGAGAAACTGATACCCAAAAAAACCAACCACACTCAAAGTAATCAGCAATCCAACTATCAGGATGCGCCTCACGATCGCCTCCGTTTCCACCACACTCGGCCGAGGATACCTACCCCAACAACAACTACAACACCAGCGAGAAACTGCCAACTTACCAAAATAAAACTCTCTTCTCGCTGAAACGGAATCTGGGAGAATTGACCATATCCTTTGAATGACACCGTAACAACCTCAATTGGCAACCGCCAGTTCCGAGCTGCGAGTTGAACTGGAATTTTGCGCTGGGTGCCCGGTAGTACATAGAAAGACGATTCATTGATGATACCTTCCTCCAAAACCCATCCAAAGATGTTTTGGGCGACCACCTGACCTCGGGGAATATCATGCACATTCCCGTCGTTGCGAAACAGCAACTCAATTTTTTGCGGCAG
>CAZBMX010000094.1:0-4293 GCA_964493195.1 uncultured Pseudomonadales bacterium | reverse complement strand
ATCGGCAATCTGAAAGTAATCTCTATCAAACCCCGTGGGTATGAGTCGAACCAATGGAATACCCTTCGCTCTGAGTACTGCATTTTGCAATTGTAGACCGAGTGACTTGGCCACATCAGGAACAATTAGTTCTACAACCTCTCCTGGTCGTAATCCCTGACCTGAATTGAGTGCAAAATTCACAAGTACGTCTGCGTATTTGGCCAGAATGTCCTCTGGTGGAGCGTATTGAATCATCGATGCGTGCTTGGTCATAGTGTTTGTTTTTGTTTTAAAAATGCTACTGCTTGCGAAAATGCTTTTGTACGGTGGGACAACGATTGTTTTGCAATTGGATCCAATTCAGCAAATGTCTGCTCAAAACCATCCGGTACGAATACAGAGTCATATCCAAAGCCATTGTTTCCTTTGGGTTGACTGGTTATTGTTCCCTTCACAGAGCCACTAAAATAGTGTGGTTTGCCGTTGGGTTCAAGTACGCAGACAACTGTAGTAAACTGCGCAGCTCGATTCACTTCGCCCTCAAGGAGCTTGAGGAGGGCTAAGTTTCGGTCAGCGTAACTACCTGGATGCCAACGATTCGAGTGCACGCCTGGTTTACCATTAAGTGCAACTACTTCCAGTCCTGAATCGTCAGCAATCACCGTGCAGTCGCATGCATCAAAAAATGCTTGAGCTTTAATGTACGCATTCTCAGCAAAGCTCGAACCCGACTCTACAACTTCTGCAACTGAAACTCCGATTTGACTCGCTGTACTGAGGTGAACATTTGATTTGCTGAAGATAGGAAGAACCTCTGCCAACTTGTGAGGATTATGGGTGGCAAAGATAATGGCTTGCTTTGAACCCATATCTAGTCATTCCCCGCCCCAAGTCCTCCGAAACCTCCGAGTGTTGCCTGTAGTTTTTTGGCAGCCATCTCTTGCGACTTTTTGATTGCTTTGTTCAGCACATCTACGACTGGTTGACTACTTATGCTTTGTACTGAAAGTTGAACGATGGTCTGGTCTCCACGAATGACTACGACAATGTCGCCCTCTTCGACCCTAATTTCCTCTGCAGCCAAGTCTTGCTGCATCTGTTTGGCCTGCTTGCGGAGATTGTTTAAATCACCTAATGCTTTGAGTGGATTTCCCATTGCCATATTGACTCCTGTGTATAGTTGTATGCTCAGATTGTACTACATCAATGCAGAGGCCGCTAGAGCGGGTAATGAGTGAGATTCTGTATCTAATTGCGTTGTGCGAACGTCTGCACTTGACACCTCAAATAGTATTTCGATTGATCCACCACACAGTTGGGTAATCATATCTTGTAACAGCGCTTGCGACTTGGCGTGCATGAGCTGATCTTTGTGAAAAGCATAGAAAACTCGAACGTGAGCAGTGCCGAGTGAGCCACCGAGCGGTTGTGCTGAACGTAAAAAAGCCCCTAGTGTTACATTGACTTGCGCGACCAGTTCAACAAACTCGGTCCATCGCTCACATAGTGTCATGCCATTTCCTGCAGCTTCGTTTTTTTGCTGGACACGTGATTTATGAGACGCCTTCTGTGTTGAATCCGCCTGGGTGTCTGACTTACTTTTGGGAGTTAACTGCGTTGGGTCAGCTTGCTTCTTTTGCGCTCGTGCAATAAGGTCAAGACTTTTCAATTCTAGCGGGAGCAGAGGAATATGGAGTGATTGACTTTCAGAAACGTTGCTATATTCATTAAGTAAGAATTGGACTATTGCTGTTGACCAACGAACTTGATCGGTACGCAAACCGAGACTCGCAAGAAGTTGCTCGTGCAGTATTTCAAGAAGCTTTTTATGAACAACAGTACCTAAAATGCCTGTAGCTCTGAGTTCCTCAAAAGCATGACTGACCTTGGCAGGTTGCTTGGTAACTACCGAATCAATAATGGAAACTAGCACCTGGTCTAGCTGTTGTTGCCCAAAAGTTTCAGCCACAAGTTCAAGCGAAATCTTAGGATTGTTGCTTGCGATGAGCTCCAGCAACTTGACCGCATCTCTAAAACTGCCATCAGCATGTTTAGATATAAGTGATACAGCAATTGGATCATAGGGAATGTTTTCGGCAGTCAGAATGTGTTCTAAAGCAAGTTGCAGTTCCTGATCTGTTGCTTTACTAAACTCTATAACGCAACAGCGAGATACGATTGTCGGCAGTATTTTGTGCCGCTCAGTAGTCGCCAAGATGAAAACAACGTTATTGGGAGGCTCTTCCAATACTTTTAACAAAGCATTGGATGCTTCATTTGTGAGCATGTGAGCCTCATCAAGTATGAACACAGAAACAGCGCCCTCTTGCGGTGACAGGTGGACATACTCTTTTAGTGATCTAATGTCATCGATACCTCGATTACTGGCTGCATCAAGCTCGTGTACTATGAGCGAGCGACCATCAAGTATGCGAGACACGATCTCTTGCGCTGAGTCTGGCTCTCGCAGCGGAATCATTTTTGTTTTGGGCAGATTGGTTCCGAGCAAACGTTCAATAACCAGCTGTTTGTTTTGTGGATCGTTCAGCAGAGCTGCCAAAATTCTTGACGCGGATGTTTTGCCTGTGCCTTTGGGTCCTGAAAAAAGAAATGCCTGAGGAAATCTGGGGTTGTGAAGCAACTGCAGCAATGCAGTACGTGCTTTCTCCAAATGTAGTTGAGAAAATGATCGAGGACGGTATTTTTTGTTCCATGACATACTGTGTTATTCGTGATGGTATCCGAGTATATGCAACAGTCCATGTTCTAAGTAAAAACAGAGCTGTTCATCCACCAGCTTGCCGAAGCGTTTGGCAGTTGAAACCGCTTCTGGAAAACTAATAACGATGTCACCAAGATGTGGCGGAAATCCTGGGGGCATTGGAAAGTCATCAAGTTGATGGCGCTCGTGCTGCGGGAATGACAAAACGTCCGTTGTGCCCTGATGTTGTAATCGCGACTCATTGAGCTGCTTTATTTTTCTTGCTCCGACAACTGAGATATCAAGCTGCGCGTGATCAACACTATGTTCCTGCAACACTCGAATGGCAGTTTGCTTAAGCAATTTTCGACTTACTGGGTATCTTGAACCGATCTTGAGGGTTACGAGTATCATACATACAGTATAGTATCAGGAACAGTTTCTAGAGTCGAGCTGACAACAGCGTCTCAAAGCAGCGAGCTCAGAGTTCTAATCAGCTGCTCCTCGACAAGACGCTTTGTCACAACTTTTTCTGGGAGTTCATCGATCAGTTTGAATCCTCTTACGCCCTGTTCGAACTGTTTGAAGAGCAAAACTGTCTGGTTCGCATCAGGCAGAGTTTGCAAAACAGTTTGCAACACTACTACATCAAGCAGCTGCACCAGTAATGCGGCAGCTTTGTCGTCATTTTCTATACGATCCAAGATGTTCGCCAAATGTTTCTCATCAAGCAGTGAGCCGTAGTTATTGGTTAATAGGTTTGAGGTGTATGTGTTCATGGGTATTAGGTTGCGTTTGGGCTCATGAAATCTAAAGAAATAGGACCAACAGGTACAGCATTTTGTGCATCATCAATCAAGAAAAGAAGCACTCGCCCCGAACTACCAGGGGCCCAACATTTGATGCTACGAATCAATTCGGGGGATCCCGAAAATTGAGTTCGTGCAGTAGACGCAAAGATGTCTGCAACTGCTGCTACGACAAATGTTTGGGCATTGGGATTGACTACCAATACCTTTCTGTACATCCACCAATGGGCAGTAGTTTCTCTGTTACTTTGCCAATCGGCCAGCTCTGCTAGGGAAATGCCGATCCAGTACTGCTCAGTCGCCTCCAGCTGTTGATCGAGCGGAAGATGTGGAGTGAGCCAACCAAAACCGGAACGACGTGTAGACAAACCAGCCTCGGGGACGAACTTGTGAAGTTCAATTGTGTCCAACGGAAAACGTTTGAGATGTTGACCCGCACTCAACGTACCAACTAGATGGGGAAGTTGATGACCTTCAAGTTCTGTGCAAATAGTAAAGCCGAGCAAATCACTCAGTTGTTGTTCAAGATATAGTTTCTCTTCGGTGCTCGGTGCGCTGGAGGGGATTGAAAAACTAGAGCTCAATTTGTTTATCACGGTGACGAACTCCTCTTGAGACACTTGCTGAAGGAACTCATTAACTGTTTGCTCCTTTCTTATTGTTTCAGAAACTTGTTTGGCTACTGAGGAAGTAGGTGGTGCTGACACCAAACCCCTGTTGCTAGCGTGTATCTCTGAAAGTGTCAGATACTCTTGGGCTTCCGGATACTGCGTAAGCAGTTCTTCGATTCTTTCTCGAAGC
>CAZBMX010000093.1:0-4331 GCA_964493195.1 uncultured Pseudomonadales bacterium | reverse complement strand
CTTGGCTGATGAGCCTGGGGCGCAGCGGGCTGAGCGGAACTGGTTTGATCCTTACCTGCAAACATACAACCGCCTGACGGCGCTGCACGCAATTGGCCACCCAATTGAAAAAGTCGAGCTCATTGTCCTGGGTGGAACATGGTCTTTTTATCCTGAAGCGTATCAGATTTGGTTTATTGCTGAGTGTTTTCGTGCCCTGAATGAGTTCGGTGTGCACGATGGCCGCCCGGCAGTAGAGCAGCGCTATGCCCAGATGCATGCGCAGTACCAGAAAAATGACGTTCCCGCAGTGATCAATAACAGCCCTCGTGAAAACGAGGCGAGTTTGCGTGAAAAAGTAATCGATGGCGAGCAGATGACCAAAAGCTACAATCAAGTAATCTCTGAACTCTATGTTGGGCCAGAGAAAAAAGCTGGTTTTGATCAGTTCCAAACAGCCGATTGGTCGCAGCTGGAGGTGCAGCAAACCACAAATGAAACAGCCAAGCAACGCTGTGTCGGGCTGGTGATCGAGACACGACCCGACTGTATTTCCGAAGCCGAGGTGCTGCGGATTCGTCGCCTGGGGTGTACTAAAACCCAGATTGGTTTTCAAAGTCTCAATGATCAAGTGTTGCACCTCAACAAACGTGGACATGATGTGCAAGCAACTCGAAAAGCTGTGAAACTATTGCGGCAGGCAGGCTTTAAGATTCATGCACACTGGATGGCCAACCTGTATGGCTCTTCAGTATCGCAAGACATACTTGACTATCAACAACTGTTTGCCGATCCTGATTTCATGCCTGACGAACTCAAAATTTATCCCTGCTCATTGATTGGTAGTGCTGAGTTGATGCAGTACTACAAAAAGGGACTGTGGCAGCCATACACCCATGACGAGTTACTTGCGGTCGTCACCGAGTGTATTGCACATACCCCTGCCTACTGCCGGTTAACTCGAGTCATTCGTGATATTCCCTCCACAGATATTGTTGTTGGTAATAAACTAACCAACTTTCGGCAGGTTGCAGAAGCTGCCCTGGCTATGGAAGGCAAGTCTTCCAAAGACATTCGCAAGCGCGAGGTGCGAAGTGCCGCATTTGATGAAACACAGCTGCGGATGGAGACAATTACCTATCAGACAAGTTGCAGCAAAGAACTTTTCTTGCAGTTCTTGGCGCCACTCACGACAGATCCATCCCGCTCTGGATTGGTTGGATTTTTGCGACTGAGTTTGCCCACGCAACCTAGTTTTGTTTCTGAGCTGGCCGGAGCAGCGATGATACGGGAAGTACATGTTTATGGCGGTGCAACGGCACTGGGAAAACGACGCTCAGATGCAGCACAGCATTTTGGGGTGGGCACTCGGTTGTTGGAGGCTGCAACTGCAGTTGCGCGTGAAAATAATTTCACGAAGGTAGCAGTGATCTCAGCAGTAGGTACGCGGGAGTACTATCGCAAGCGGGGGTTTGTTGATGGACAGCTATACCAGATCAAAGAACTGAGCTAGGCGCTTCCTTCTCCATCTCAAAGCGTTCTCTGGTAAACTTGATTTTTCGTTTCATGACTTTCTCAACATCGATATCGAGTTCGATGCCGAGAAGAATCAGGGAGCCCAGGACGTCTGCAAACTCATCTTCGATGTTCTGCTGACTAAACTTGGCAATTTTACTGTTGCGCTGTAAGTTCATGCTGGTGAGGATCTCGTCTGCAAACTCACCCAGTTCTTCCACAATTTTCATCACTCGAGCGAACGTGCGCTGTGATTGGTCTTTGAGTGGCCACCGGGCTTGCAGGAAGGCAGAAATTTCACGGTATTCATCAACTAACTCTTGAATCTTCATCTGGTTATTATACCATTTCTGTCGGGATTTGTCGTTTTTGGCCGTTGAGTGCGGCAAATTGCCCGGTAAACGCTGCCCAAGCGAGTGCTTTATCAGTGGCAACAGCGCCCTCGGGCATTTGCTTCTGTTCTGCGGTGGCAGTTCGCCAATCAAGCAGAGTGAGCAGTCGCTCATGTTCTGTGTGATCGGATAATCCGTACAGCAGCTCGTGCTCGTTGGGTTCGTTCAGGCACACAGCACAGCGATTTTTACAGCTGCTAGCTTCTTCGCCAAAGTACTGCAAAATTGCTTGGTGAAAACAAGTCTGCAAAGTCGTGAAACGCGCCATCTGTTTGAGTTTTTGTAGTGCGCACTGCTGCTGAGTGTGTGAGCCAGATTTCTTGATGAGTTCGATCTGAATGTGTCCATCGTGGGGTACACAAAATAAGTAACAGCTGCTCGGCAAACCGTCCCTACCCGCTCGGCCAATTTCTTGGTAGTAGTTTTCGATGCTGGCAGACAGCTGGAAGTGCACTACGTAGCGAATATTTGCCTTGTCTACTCCCATGCCAAACGCAGTGGTTGCCACTATGACGTCAATCTGGTTGCGTATGAACGCACTCTGTATCCTGTTACGCTCGGCAGCAGACACGCCGCCATGGTATGCAGCCACACGTACCTGTGGGCAAAAATGACGAACCCGATTAGTTACATCTTCCGTTGAAGACCGAGTAGCAGCATAGATGATGCCTGGCTGTTGCGCGTACTTTTTCACGATACGTAAGACCCCAATTTCACGCGCAGTCTCTGATTGGCATGGGTAGACAAAGAGTGATAAATTGGGGCGCGCAAAGCTGCTGCGTATGATCGTTGGTTGGACTAGTTCCAGGCTAGCTGCAATATCTGCTGCCACCGCTGGAGTGGCAGTGGCGGTGAACGCACCCACTGGCACACCAGGTTGTAGGAGGTGGCGAAGCTGTGAGATTTCCCGATACTCTGGTCTGAATTGATGCCCCCAAGTACTAATGCAGTGTGCTTCATCAACGATGAGTTGTGAAACGTCTGCTTGTGAAAGTGCCTGCAGAAACGCTGGCGACTGCAATCGCTCAGGAGCGAGATATAAAAATTTGAGTTGATTGTGTTGGAATCGGGAGAGTACTCTTTGGTTTTCCAGCGTTGACCGAGTGCTGCTCAGATACTCTGCGGCAACAGTCTTGGTCCGGAGCGATTGCACCTGATCGAGCATCAGAGAAATGAGTGGCGAGATGACCAGAGTAGTTCCAGGCCTGCACAATCCAGGAACCTGGAAACAGAGTGATTTGCCTGCTCCGGTGGGGAGGATGGCGAGCACGTCACGTTTGGCCAGGAGAGCATCCACAATTTGCTGTTGGCCGGGTCGAAACTGAGAAAATCCGAAGACAGAGTGTAGTATATTTCGTGCCTCGTGCATGAACAGAGCATACCGAGCAAATCTTACCTAAAGTGTAGCGTTTTTGGCTGTTTGTATGTATTGTTTCTTTTTGAGTTTGGCAGGCAGCAAGCTGATTGCGGGATCAGGATACATCTCGTACCCTTTGCCATACCCCATTTTTTTCATCAGCTGAGTGGGTGCGTTGCGCAGTTCCAGAGGGATAGGCAGATTGCCGTGCTTTTGGACGTCATCGAGGGCTTGGAAGTACGCGTCATGAGAGACGCGGCTTTTTTTGGCTTGGGCAAGATATGCCACGCCGTGCGCAAGGTTAATTTGTGCTTCTGGATAGCCGATTTTGGTGACTGCCTCGAACACCGCGTTGGCCACCACTAGCGCAGTTGGCTGCGCCAAGCCAATGTCCTCGGAGGCAAAAATTACCATTCGTCGGGCAATAAATACTGGGTCTTCTCCTCCCTCGACCATTCGAGCTAAGTAATAGAGTGCTGCATCAGTGTTTGACGCGCGCATAGATTTGATAAATGCACTGATGGTGTCATAGTGTTCGTCCCCCTTTTTGTCATATCGCAGATTGTTGGACTGGGCTGTCGCCCGCAGATTTTCAACACTCAAATCTGCGTACAACAAATGGGTTTGCTCAAGGATGTTGAGCAGCTTGCGTGCGTCACCGGCGGCATACTGTTGCAGCCAGTCAAGCGTTTCTGGTGTTAGCTGCAAGTTTGGGTCTAGGGTGCGCACAGCCCTGGCGCTTATTTGCTCAAGCTCTTCTGGTGACAGTGGTAACAGGGTGAAAACTTTGGTGCGTGAAAGCAAGGCGGAAATAACTTCGAAACTGGGGTTTTCGGTGGTAGCGCCAATGAGGAT
Source organism: uncultured Pseudomonadales bacterium (assembly GCA_964493195.1). Lineage (GTDB taxonomy): Bacteria > Patescibacteriota > Microgenomatia > UBA1400 > PJMF01 > CAZBMX01. The sequence goes on along the minus strand of CAZBMX010000093.1, from coordinate 233 downwards.
GAGTGTGCCGTCTTCTACTTGCGGCAGCAAAAAGTCCTGCTGAGCTTTGTTGAACCGGTGGATCTCATCAAGAAACAGCACAGGGGCTAAGTAGTTTTCTGATAAACCCCTCTGGCGCGCCGACTGGGTGACAATGTCTCGGATGTCAGCCTTGCTGGCACTGACTGCCGACAGCTCGTAAAACTGGCGCTGATTGGCGTGCGCAATCATGCGGGCAAGTGTTGTTTTGCCCA
>CAZBMX010000092.1:0-4350 GCA_964493195.1 uncultured Pseudomonadales bacterium | reverse complement strand
GCGATGCATATTGATAATTCGCACTGATCAGAAATAACAAGATATACTACAAACTGACGAAAAATTTTAATTATTACTTCCAACAACAAATTGAATCTGCTACATCTAAGAAAAAGTTGATCCTAAAGAGTAATCACTACTGTATATGCATTGTAAATATGACGCTCAATTCTTTGCTCATCTACTACTGTGTCGAGAGTGAGAAAACCTGAGGCATACTCATATATTAATCCCGAAACTTTTTCGGCTTCACCACGAGGTAAATAGCCAACTCGAACGATCGCCTTATCTGGCAATCTCTCTACTTTCATATAGCTCTCATATCTCCCACTGCTTAAAATTTCATTGACATCAGTGATCTGTGCTTCTAAATACTGCTGAAGAGTCCCTTCTAGTTCAGCTTGTGCTCTAGATTCTTGGCTAACTTTCTGGTCTGCTGCTACTTGATGATTACCGCGTCCCCAAAAATCGGCTAGTTTCTTTTTCTCACTAAACGCCGGTGCTGAATCGTAATTAATTTGCATGAAACATATTATAACGCATTTGTGCAACATGGACTCGTTTAGTACAATGAATCTATGCGTGTTGCAACTACACTAGAACAACGAGCTGCAAACATTCGGCATAGGGGAATTCCGCGAGACTTCCGTAGAATTGAGCGCAGAGTACCATTGCCAACCTCACCCACCCCTGTTGAAATACTTCGCAGATACGAAAAACAACTAACCGAAGAAAACATCGGATGGATTCGAAAACTGATTTTTCTCCATCTCTCAGACATCTGGAAGCACTTGGAATTGAACGAGGATCCAGACTGGGTACGGCGCACCGACGACACCAGCAGATTACGATTAGTTGTCAAGCTACTACTTGACCACATTGGCAGTACCGAAGTCCAGACCAACCCAGCAGCAGCACGCGTCATTCCGTTCATTCAAGACAGAGCCAATGAAATCATTTCAGCAGTTAAGGGCACCATTCCAAACGAGAATTTGATCGGGGAGATTGATGACGCAAACCATCACTTTGAGGCGATTGTTCTGACAAAACACCTGATTGAACGAGCAAAAAGATCAGCGCTCAACATGCCTCAAGATCCACAGTACATTTCGGGCGATATTATTCGCTTTTTGGCTCAGCAATCTGATTAGGAAATGTAGGCACTCCGCTACTTGTTAGAACTCTTTTTGTCTTCCACAAAACTCTTTATCTCAACATCATATTTTATATCTCGAAAAGCGTCTGAGTTGCCTGACTTTACGTCAGTGTGTAACACCATTTTTTCTGGGTATGAAAAATCGGCACCAAAGTTTCTATACAACAAACTGTTCCGGTGATCGCCCTTGAAGTTCTTTTTATACAGCGACAGCTCTTCAGCAAACCCATGTGCATGATGTTCACTGTGTTCGATTGTGACTTTCGCACCTTCTTTGTCAGAGTTTCTTAAAACACTTACTGTACAACGCGAACTGCCGTGGCTATGCGATACCGCCACTTTCAATTCTGTAGGAGTGAGCTTGTAGACCTCAAAATTGTAGTACTTCGTCTCATACAGACCATACCGGTTTGTGTACTCAACTGATATTAATCCAGACTTAACATTCTGATACTTTTCGGAATCCCAAGCTGCTTGGGCGACTTTCAGGGCTACCTGTGTATGTGGTTGCATATCCGTATTATACATCTTAGACGAGCAATTATTCAAAACTGTGCTATAATGACTCAGTAATCCCAGCTGGCCTGTTCTTTAGTGTCCCTAATAGACCTGTGCCCAGTAAATAAGATCTGACGAGCGTTGCTGGGACTCGAACAGATAGAGGGCACAGACACATGTCAAACCCCAATAAATTGTTTGTCGGCAACCTTCCGTTTGCCGTCACCCAGGGCGATCTCGAAGAACTGTTCGGTCAGTTCGGTACAGTCGTCTCTGTAAATCTCATTACCGACCGCATGAGTGGTCGCTCCAAGGGCTTCGCCTTTGTCGAGATGGATAGCGAAGAAGCAGCACAAGCTGCCATCACCGCTCTTCATGGTAATGACTTCCAAGGTCGTAACTTGGTCGTCAACGTGGCTCGCCCACAAGAAGACAGACCTCGCCGCGACTTCGGCAGTGGTGGTAGCCGCCCAAGTGGTGGTTACAATCGCGACAACCGCCAAGGTGGTGGTTATAACCGCGATCGCTCCTATTAATCATTTGAGCTAAAAAAACAGATTGAGCTTCGGCTCAACCTGAAAAATACCCCCAGTTGTATCACATGATACACTGGGGGTATGTCGTTGTTGAAGCCTCAAGAAGTTGTTCTATTCCAGACATTTATTCGCCGCTGGTACGTGGCCCATGGTCGGCACGAGCTGCCCTGGCGCCACACTACTGATCCTTACCTCATCTTGGTGTCCGAAATCATGCTGCAGCAAACACAAGTTGAGCGAGTTATCCCCAAGTTCCTGGCATTCGCGCAAACTTTCCCCACAGTTAAGGCTCTTGCAACTGCGCCGCTCGCACAAGTCCTCAAGTTATGGCAAGGCTTGGGCTACAACCGACGAGCAAAGTACTTGCACCAGGCAGCGTGCGCCGTTGTTGTAGAACACGCTGGCGCATTTCCTCGTTCGGTCACTGAGCTGGTTCGACTGCCAGGCATTGGACCCTATACTTCGGCAGCCCTGAGCAACTTTGCTTACAACCAAGCAGCGCCACTCATCGAAACAAATGTACGGACGGTATATCTGCATCATTTTTTTCCCGCGCGATCCGAGGTGCCGGATAGTGAAGTCCTGGCAGTAGTTGCACAAACACTCGACGCTCCACATCCGCGCGAGTGGTTTTGGGCGCTGATGGACTATGGTGCGTACCTCAAGGCAGTGCTTGGCAATCAGAACCAGCGCAGTAAACAGTATGCCAAACAGACTCGGTTCGCTGGCTCGCTCAGGCAAGTCCGGGGCGAAATCATTCGCCTGCTGTCCCAACAGTCTCCACAAACCCAACAAGCTCTCTCTTCCGCGCTCAAAGGAAATCCAGTACACTTTCCGGAAGCACTCAAACAGCTACTCAGTGAGCAGTTGGTCATACACTCAGAGAATGTGTATCAGCTCCCCTAATCTATGAAAAAACAGTTCAACTGCATTGGCATGGGCGGAACGTTCGATCATTTGCATCGTGGGCACAGGGCGTTCATCGAGTTCGCGGCTGGGCTAGCGGATCACGTCGTGATCGGTGTAACTGATCATTCCATGACTCAACACAAACTCTTCCCGCAATTGATCGAGCCATTAACCCAACGATTTGCTGCTGTGAAAGAATGGGGCGAACAGCGTGAAATCTCGGCTGAGGTTGTGCCGCTCCACGATGTCTTCGGTCCCACCATTGCTGACGCACGAATTGACGCTCTCGCAGTCACTGAGGAAACGGTGGGAGGAGGTAGAGCGATTAATGCCGAAAGACACCGGCTCGGGTTACCTGCGTTACCGATTCAAGTATTCCAGCTAGTGCGCGATGCAGCAGGAAAACCAATTACCTCCACCCGCATCAGAGCAGGGGAGATAGACAGAGAGGGATTGATTTACGTGAACATTTTGGCAGGGGGCATCACGCTGACGCAGTCGCAGCGAGCATTTTTTGCCCAGCCACAAGGGCCGATCGTTGCAGCTGCACCGAGCATTGCCACTGTACCTACCTATGTGGTTGGTGATGTCTGCTTGGCAAATTTTCACAAAAATAACTGGCAGTTTCACGCGGGGTGGTTTGATGGGATGACGGAGAGGACACCATATCTTGAAAGTGCTTGGAGTCCGAACGAAACTGTGCGTAATCCCGCTGGCGGAATTTCCCAAGAACTCATACAGAACGTTCAAAAAGTGTTGTTGGAACATAATAAATATTGGCTCAATACGAAGTTGCCAGAGCATGCTCACCATACTTTTGTAGAAGGTGAAGAAGACTTGAGCGCATTAGCAATCTCCCTGCTGGCCCATCTCGGGAGCGTAGTTTATTATGGTCAACCGAGAATTGGGATGGTAAAAATACAGCTAAGTGAGATAACCAAACAACACTTGCGCGAGATGCTTGCATTGTAGTTTCAACTTGTATTTCATCTCAACTTCGGGTTTAATAAGGGCATGGGCACACTAGCCACCCGCCTGCGACCAACAACCCTTGCCGAGTACATGGGCCAGTCTCACCTTGTGGGACCGGGCAAACCATTGCGCGTTGCGGTAGAGCAAGGCAAGGTTTTCTCGATGATTTTTTGGGGACCACCGGGTGTGGGCAAAACAACACTTGCCCGCATGATTGCGCACGCCAATCAGCGCCAGTTTTTCGAGCTGTCGGCAGTCAGTGCCAGCAAAGCCGACATC
>CAZBMX010000091.1:0-4374 GCA_964493195.1 uncultured Pseudomonadales bacterium | reverse complement strand
AGCGTACCAATTAGGAATTGCCGAGGCGGTAAACGGCGTGCCCAGTAATCCCACCAGCTCGCAGCCTAGTATAGAAGCACTCAATTTAAGAAAATCTTTCATTGTATAAACCGAGTATGCTCCGTTTATAGAGATTACACAAGATGTTCCACTAGGCATGGTGCGATATACTCAGTATGAGCAATAAATGACAAAAACTATGCGCATCTGGAGTCTCCACCCTAAATATCTTGACACCAAAGGACTCGTAGCTGTCTGGCGCGAAGGATTGTTAGCGCTACATGTTCTTTCAGGAAAAACCAAAGGGTATACCAAACATCCACAGCTACAAAGATTTAAAAATCACCAAACACCAATTGAGGCCCTTACCGAGTATCTCCATTATATTGTCGATGAAGCAGAAACAAGAAACTACAAGTTTGATCGACGCAAGTTGCAACCAAGAAAAATGGTACCAAGTCTCACCGTTACAACTGGCCAGCTGGATTATGAAACCAGACACTTGCTGGAAAAACTGCTTATTCGAGATCAAGAAAAATTTGCAATGCTCAAAAAAGTTTCACAACTCGCCGCCCATCCTCTGTTTGTTGTAATCGAAGGAGAAATTGAGCACTGGGAAAAGACTCAGAAACGCAAATAGGTAAATACTGACACCTACAACCAACCGTTTATCGAACGATTTCCAGGGTTGACGCAGCCGTCATATAAATTCTGTATCCCTGACCTGGTGTGAAGGAACCGATCTGGTTGACCCATCTTCGACCTTGCCGGTAAATTCTTCTTCCAGCTGCATCGCGAACTTCAACCAAACTATTGTTTTTCAGTAATGGTTCCAGCACTTTTAATGCATTTGCTGAAACTCCACTAGGATACGCCATGATGTTCCAGCCAGCTCCCAACCCAATTTGAATAGGCAATGGCAACCGCACTCCTGGTACCCTCAGTTCTACATCCTCCATTACATGGACCTCGTATCCTTCACCAAGCTTCAGGGATCCAATTTGATTAATCTGATATTCCGGCCAGAATATTTTCCCAAGTTCATCTTTAACAAGTACAAGTGTGCCTGAGTCAATCAGGGGTTTAAAAACTGCATCAGGTTCATAGGAATCTGGTGACACATTCAATGAAATGATATTCCATCCTGTCTGCAATTTAAGTGATTGATACGTTGTCTGGTTGGTTGCTACGGTCGTACTGGGCACAAATCTACTGCCGGCCGCCTGTGTCCCCACGTATGCGGAACCACCCATTTTTGCAAAATATACAGAGGTAGATGCAAGTACAACCAATGCTCCAACTATCAATATGGTAATCCAGAGCGCACTCGCATTTTGCTTAGTATGATTTTTTTTCATTTCACATACCTTCCTGTAACATACATGAATAAATATACTATAAAAACCAAGCTTTTGCACTAAACCCCTAATCCAGTTGTGGCATAATGATAGTACACCGTACAACGAGTATAATCGCCGCACATGACGCACAGATTCAACCATTCATTTCGACAGCAATGGGTATTCATTGCAGGCTTTGCTCTGCTTGTGGCACTGCTCATGCGCCTGCCTCAGTTTGGTCAACTGCCGAGCGGCCTGAATCGTGATGAGGCAGCATTGGGATACAACGCATATAGTTTGTTACAAACCGGCGCTGATGAATGGGGCAGAACATTGCCGATCAGCATCACTTCTTTTGGTGACCAAAAACTTCCCGGATACGTGTACACACTTATTCCATTCATTGCTGTACTTGATTTGGAGATTGCGACTGTCCGACTGCCGTCCTTCTTGGCAGGACTCCTAGTCATGGTCGGGACTGGCGTACTTGCAATTCAAGTAACAAGATCAATACGGTGGTCGCCCAAACAGCAACTAGTTTCTAGCTTTATTGTCATGGTACTTATTGCAATAAGTCCCTGGGGCATGCACTTCTCACGTGTTGCATATGAGGCTCACCTGGCATTGGCAGCATTTATCACTGGTTTAGTTAGCTATTGGCGTGCAATAGATACTGTCGAAAAATATCATAAAATGTGGTTAATTGTAGCTGCCCTTACCTGGTCATTAACACTGCTGACATACCACAGTTATCACATTTTCCTACCACTTTTCCTAATAACACTAGCCGTACTAGATTGGCATACTATTCGCAAGTTAGACAGAACAGGTCTGACATCAGGAATCGGTATTGGCGTCTGCACATTACTCCTGCTGTTAGGGGGAGGAGTGTTGCAGGCAAATGCGGTAAAAAACACCGGCATAACACCATTGAGCAAAAATAATTTACTGAATCAGGCAACCCTGTTTCGACAAGCTGCTAATCTGCCAAACAGCCTAGAAAAGTTGCTTTTCAACAAATATGGCGAAGCAGTAGTAACTCTGGCCCAAAACTATGTCACTAGTATCTCGGGCACCTTCTTTTTTGTACATGGCAGCAACCACGGTGACCACAATCCAGGTAATGCAAATAATAGCAACTTACTCGTTGCTCCTTTTTTTGCGATTGGACTACTGGGCCTCTGGCAGTTTAAACGTGTCACAAAAATAGCAACGCTGTTTGCCTGGCTCTTGTTGGGATTGGTGCCTGCCTCCATGACAATTTCGCCCCTACATGAAGTTCGCATGGCCACCATTTTTCCTGCTATGGAACTTTTTGCAGGCTTGGGAATTATGATTTTTTGCATGCAAATTCCAAAAAAATATCTGAAAATTACAGTGGCAGTCGTGGCATTACTACTAGTTCTAACTGGCATACGCACATACGCACAGTATCTAAAAATTTCGCCGACTACCGCAGTCAAAACCACTCCATATCATGTTTTAGCACGTGCGTTAGCTAAATATCAGACAGAAGGTTTACCGATGGTGACGCAATCGCCCTCAAGTTCACCATATATTTGGTACTTGTTCGAAAATAAAATTGATCCTATTTGGTTGCAAAGAAATCGTGTAGCATACGATCCCACGAATGAGGGATTTATTCATATTAAATCAATTGGAAATATTTCTTTTGAAACGATTAACTGGGACGATATTGGCGAGCGAGCAAAAAGAAGTAGCTTAATTTTATTCTTGAAGCCAACAGAAGTTTCCGACACACAACGCACCACCGAACAATGGGAGTTGCTCGAGATATTGTATGACAAAAACAGCCCAGCGTATGAAGTTTGGAAAGTATCCCAACTATGATAGAGCGATTGTTAAAAAACAGCCACGCCGTAATTCTAGTACTCGTACTGTCACTGGCCTTCGTGCTGCGTGCTCATAACTACTGGATAGTACCCCTGAGTGATGAAACCGCAGATGAACTCGCTTGGACATGGTTGGGCGCAAGTTTGCTGGTAGAAGGCCAGCCAACTTCATGGTCTTTTTATTCACAGTATGAAAATGGTCATATATATAAAGTGGGTATTGTAAATGCGCCACTTGTCAGGCCAGCAGTAGATCACCCACCACTTTTCTCTCTCATACCAGGTTTCATGCATGCAATAACGTCTGAGTGGGAAGCGATTCCCTCCCGCAAGGTTATTCGATTGCCTATGGTTTTTTTGGGAACTCTCAATGTTCTTCTGCTCTACTATGTGGCAAAACATTTTTTTAATGCACAATGGTCGTTAGTTGCTACCACCGTGTATGCCACCGCACCTGTGTTTGTGCTATCGAGTAGATTGGTAGTTGCGGAAAATTTGTTGATAACATGGACGATGTTATTTTTACTCTTTGCATTTGGCTGGCTGCTTCAACCTCGCAAGCAAACCATGTTTGCCTGCATGCTCGTATGCATAACAACGCTTGCCATACTCACAAAAATTTCAGGGGTTGTACTGCCAGTTACCTTGCTTGCCTTCGCGTTATTCACAAAAAACGTACAGCTGCTGAAAGTGGCAGTGATAGGATTAGGCACTGGTATTGCAATACTGTTGTTGTACATGATCCTGATTGACCTACCACTCTTCATTTCAATCCAACTTTCACAGGCTGATCGCTTGATCGGATTGACAACTCTGTACAGCAGATTTTTTATTCATCCAACAATAGCGAAGTTTGTATTTATTGATGGTTGGTTTACTCTCGGTTTGATTGCGAGCATCGTGTTCTGCACTAAGAAAACACAGTCTGTGCAGGAAAAATTGTTTCAACTTCTATTTTTGATTACTATTGGCTTTATCATCACTACGACTGAGGAGTACTCGTATCATGGATGGTATAACTACATGCTTTTCCCATTATTTGGTATTACACTGGCGGATCTTGCAAAACAAATCCATTCAGGCAACACTATACTTGGAGCAATTTCGTGGATTCTGTTGTTGCCAGCAACAAGCAACATATTTACCCAACTACACTTGCGTGACATGCTTTCAAACCTTCA
>CAZBMX010000090.1:0-4375 GCA_964493195.1 uncultured Pseudomonadales bacterium | reverse complement strand
AGTGCAGGTAACTAGTTTGAGTTGGCGTGAATCGAAGTGCTGGGTCAGTATGTAAACATCTTCCGGTTTTACTTCTTTCTTCTCCTGCACCATGTAGGTGTATCGCACCCCTTGATGCGTCAAATAGATTATATCCCCCGATTTAAGTGTCATGATTGTACTAAAAATTGAGTTGTACCGACGCGGATTTTTTTCACTGGGGTTATAGAACTGTCGCAACACAGAGTGACCAAAAATTACCGGAGAACCAGGATCCCCAGGGTAGGCAGTGCCAGGATATGCAATAAGACTTTTATCCAGATCTGTTCCACCTACAGTCACAAGTGCGTTCGAAATGTTAAGTTTAGGAATATCAATCACATACTGTGACCCTTCGTCAGCCGTAGAATTTGCCCTAGCCAACTCGGGCAGCGTGTCGTTAAACCAGTTCGAGAGATTGGTATAATCCAACGCTTCATCAATGATCTCTGGACCACTGTACGCTTGTGTAACACTTGTTTCTTGAGCCTGGGCTTGTGGAGCCTGCGTAATAACCAATGGTGTGACATCCAAAATGTGCTCCTGCGGAATTGGCGCAGCAAGTCCCCTGGTCACAACCCACGGCGTTTGTGCCACAAACCCTGCAAGGATGGGGAAGACTGCGCTTCCCACAAGATATGCCCCTACACCAAGAAACGCCACCGGGATGATCAGCGCACCCATTCGTACTACCAGCGGTACCTTCCGCTTTGTTTGCTTAACCCGCTCAGAGGTATGCCGCTGCTCCACTCTATGACTACTCTCCAGACGATCGAGCTGCTGGGTAACCTTCTGATTAATCGTGTCGAGAGGTACTCCAGCCGCAAGTGCACGCCGATACAAATCGACCAATTGCGTCTGTATATCGAAATTGGCTGGTTGTGGCACACTTGATGCTGTCATGAGGATGAAGCCCACAGTAAAGTTCTATTGTTCTACGACTGTCAGCGTAACACGATTGGCATCATCAGGCACGGAGCGAACTAATGGAGCAAACAGTGATGGTTCCACTCTAAAATTGCTTTGTGTAACACGGGCATCTGACTGTAAAAGCCTCTGTGCTTCAGCTAGAGGATTACCCAAAACAGAAGCTAAAAGGGCAGTTTGATCAAACTGAGGCTCTGCTTGTGATGTCACCTGCGCCGATAAAGTAATCAACTTGGCTGAGCCACTGGCAGTTCCCGCAGGCTCTTCAAGGCTTGATAAGATTTGCGGATCTGCTTCGGAAAGCTGATATCCTTCTGGAACTTTGTCGCTCAACACAGCCTGAGCAATTGGCCTGAGATCAGCCGCAGTGTAAGACAACGACTGAATTTGTACAGTGAGGGTCAATGAAAGACGTTCTGCCTCAGTTTTTGGTTCAGCATCGTACTTTGCTTGCACAACCTTGTAGCCCGTGGGAGGTATGACATACGTACCCTCAACCGTTTCGCCTTCGAGTTCCTCGGTTGCCTGTTTGACCAAGTTTGTGGTCAGATCATCCAACAGCGCCTTTTTATCTGCCTCCGCCACAACCCTTACCTCCCTGCTCGCTCCCCCTGTGAATGCATCCTCAACCTCTGCCTCATATGTGGATGTAGCAAAGTCACCAATTGTGAACTTACTACCCTTAGCCAGATTACCTTCGACACCAATGTTCTTTGCGGTGATCGTAGCTTCTGTTTCGCTGTGTTTGATAACAGTTTCACCATTTGATTCTTTAGCGCTTGCCGAAGCAAGTGTAACGTCTTTGTCTAGAGTAAACTCCTGACTCCCGGATTTAAAAGTTGTGCCTGCTGACAAAATCTTTTCTGCGGTTACTTTATTGAAAATTGTAACTTTGCCATGCGCCTTCTCTCCTACAATTTCCACCCCCGTAGTTAAAATGTCTTCTGTCCCAGTTACTTCTTTGGTGATAGGTTTGGCAGCGAGGGAGCGCGAGACGGGATCTGTTTCGAGTAAGTTTGGATCGAGTGTAATCTCCACCGCTTCAGACAGGGACTGCACTGCAGGTGTGATTGTAATAATAACGGTAGAAAAAAACAGAGCTGCCACCACATATCCCAAGGCTAACGTTACAATTCCAGCGAGCACCCCTAACATCACTCCATGTTTGTGTGTAAATCGACGTCGGTGAAGTGTTGGTGCTGCTTCGAGCTCAGCTAAGAGTTCCTGAGCCCGCTTGCTATCAGCCTTAGTCAGCAACTTGTCTGAACTAATAGGAATCCCAAATGAAGTGGCAACAGCAGGTGAAGGAGCCACGCTTCCCTCAGAGGTTTTAACTTCACTAAATCCAGCGTCTGCTGAGGCAAGCTGCGTTGCTGTTCTAGCACTTGCCGGTGCTACCACACTCCCTGATTCCTGAGGTAAGTCAGTTGCACGACCAGCACCTATGGCAACGATCGTAGCATACTCAGTCTGAGAAACTGTGCGGATTACTGGCACTTTGCCTAATGCATCGACCCCCGACCAATCAACGCGCAAACAATCTTGCTCGAATGCCTTGAGTTGTGCATCCGGTAAATCGAGTGAAGCTAACAGTATGTGATCTGGAAACCGAGCTCCTGGCTCTAAATGTGTAGCCAATCGCGCAATTGTTTCCGCCATATCTGCACCAACTGTCCCAGATCTGCCTACCTGTTCAACTCCAATAACTGATCCCTGCACACTTAACAGCACGAACAATTGAGTACTACTCACAACGCATACAGTCCCACTAAAGGAGGGATGCTGCACCAGTTCCTGTTCCAAAACCGCTTCCGTGGTTACAACAAAACCTACAGCCTGCAAGGACAACTCCGTCGTCAGCTTGTGCAACAAGCTAGTCTTACTTTTAGCAATTGAATTTCCGGTGACCCAATCTGGCTGCAAGCCAAACACAACTTCATTAACCGACTCTGACTCACTGCCGAGCTCGCGCAAACACTCGTCTAAACGCAAAACGCAGCTTTCTGGAGAATTGTATCCTCGACGTTCAGAGCTACTTTTGATGACTGCCCCCGCTTGGTTAACTGCAAGCAACAGGGCTTGCACTTGCTCGTCTGATACCAGCACACAGAGTCGAAACTTGGTGTTACTCGAAGTTGGCAGGCTCATAGTGATACTGTTCCCAATGTTTGCACGTTAAAACGCATGCAACACAGAAGACCCTGTTGGGCCTCTCTTCACTATTAAAACACATGCAAGGGTACAGACTCAAGTAGTGATGTAGATCCGCCGCACCCCGGCTGACACTGCCTGCTCTTTGGCAATATGAATACGTCCAATCTCACCTGTATGCTGCACATGTGGTCCACCACACAGTTCCTTGGAAACCCAGCCTGACTCGGTGTTTGCGCCAATGGTGTACACAGTCACTGTTTCAGGGTACTTTTCAGCAAAAAACGCGATTGCGCCAGATTTAAGGGCTGCAGACTTTTGTTCTGTCGTAACGGTTACTGGCAAATCGTCAGTAATCCAGTCGTTGATTTGTTTTTCCACATCCGCAAGCTGCTCTGGTGTCAACGCTTTTGTGTGTGAAAAGTCAAATCTTAATCGATCTGCAGTGATGTTAGAACCTTTTTGCTGCACATGTGTTCCAAGAATTTTTCGCAACGCAGCATGCAACAAATGGGTGGCAGTGTGATAGCGCGTAGTTTGTTCACTACTATCCTGCAGTCCGCCTTTGAACTTACCAGCTGATGCCGTACGTGAAGCTACAGAATGCTGCTGTTTGGCGGCCAAAAAATCGGCCTCCGAAAGCGAATCGCCGCGCTCAGTTGCAATTTCTTGAGTTAACTCAAAAGGAAAACCATGTGTCTCGTACAACTGAAACGCCACTTCACCTGTCAGCTGTTTGGTTTTCTCGATTACCTGCAAACCCTTCGTGATAGTTTTTTCAAATTTAGCCTCTTCGGTACGCAACGTTTCCTGAATCTCCTCCAGTTTGGTGTACACAGCTGGGTAGGCTTGTTGGTAACCTTCCGCAACTGTTTTGGCTACGTCAACAACAAACGGACTCTTCATGCCGATCATCTTACCGAATCGTATGGCTCGGCGAACTAAGCGACGCAGAAAGTAACCCTGTTCCTTGTTTGCCGGCACGACACCATCGGCGCACAACATAACCGCCGCACGCAGGTGGTCTGCAATCACTCGAAAAGACCGCGTTGCAGTTGCATCTGTGTCGTACTTTGTGCCAGATAATTTCTCTAACTGCGCCAAGATTGGTCTGAAGAGTTGGGTGGCAAAGATGTCTTGTTTACCTTCCATCACTGCAACAATGCGTTCAAATCCTCCCCCAAAATCGACATTCTTCTGAACTAATTCTGAAAAACTGCCGTCAGCTTGCTTCTGGTACTGCATAAAAACAGAATTGCCAATTTCTAAGAATCGACCA
>CAZBMX010000089.1:3710-4388 GCA_964493195.1 uncultured Pseudomonadales bacterium | reverse complement strand
TCTCACCATGATAACCAATAAATAATCCTGAGTCTGCCTCTGGAATGTTAAGCTGTACCGTAACTATGCCTTCAGTATTTTCACTAACTTCAATCGCAATTCCCTCTGGATCAATTCCGCAGTGTTCGCATAAATCTGTTAAAAATGATTGAATTGTCATACGAACTTTCGCTGTACCCAATACTAAGTATCAAACTACTTCTGTTCGCGACTTTGATTTAAGCCACGAAATCACCCGTGTAGTATACACGACGAGTCCACCCCAACCAGAGACATAATACTGCTGCACAATACTAAAAACAGTACTTACAATCCAGTATAGTCCCAAACCCGCTGGAAACTGCGTTGCTAACACTCCAGTCATGACGGGCATAATAAATAACATTTGTTGCTGCATCGAAGCTGCCATTTCGGCCATATCTTCTTCTTTTTTATTTTCCTCTTGCACCTGTTTCTTTTTGCTTGAGTTTGAAATCAGGTCTTCTTTTTCTGCTCCAGGAGCAATCATAAAAGAAAAAAACAATTGCGAAACACCTGCTAAGAATGCCACCACGTAATATGGGTCTGGATTCCGCAGGTCGATCCAGCCAAGCATCACATTTACCATTCCGTTCGTAACATCTGGGAGCTTGAGAAACTCGATCAAAACAAGGCTCCCGGCTCGGGCGGTACCTCGCC
>CAZBMX010000089.1:0-3700 GCA_964493195.1 uncultured Pseudomonadales bacterium | reverse complement strand
ATCATTGCGTGATAAATTGCAATAAACAAACCAAGCTGGACTAGTTGGGGTAAACAACCAGAAAGCGGGTTGATATTGTACTTTTTATACAAGTCCATTTGTGCCTTTTGCAGCGCCTGTTTGTCTTTACCATGTTTTTCTTTGAGTTTTTTTAATTCGGGTTGCACATCACGCATTTTTTTTGTCGCCCTTAAAGAAGGAATGGTGAGTGGCATGAGTAGTAGTCGCGCAACCACCGTAAATATCACGATTGCGGCAGCCAAACTACCTGTTGTAGCGGTGAGATACACCAGAGATTGTGTGAGATATAAACCAATATTCATGTGTCCTTTTGTGTTTTAGTGTTTAACTATGAGCAATATGAGAGTGGTGTTTGTGTGTGGAAACTCCACACAGCAACACTCTTGGCACTGTAACCCACGCCGCACGCAATAAACCAACTCGCCGGCATTGAAGTAGAAAAAAGCTACCACAAGTAGGGTTTTGTTGACAGTGAGACACAAACCCAAAACTACTCATAAGAATTCCATACCTAACTTGCCGTAGCACTTGATAGAGAAAGAATATAGCTTGGAAACGAACAGACTGATTGTTATTCATTTTTCCCCAAACAACTTTAAAAGTGCGGTCCGAACGTCTTGAATAATGTCTGCCGAATCGCGCTTGAGTATAGCAGGTTTTGCCACAATCGCGAGCTGAACGCCGAACTTTTCCTGATCTATTTCATCTAGAATAGTGCGTGTCGCCATCCTTAACACGCGTTTCATTTTGTTTCGCACTACTGCGGAGCTAGCAATTTTTTTTGACACAATCACGGTTGCTTTCCAGTTTTTTACCTCTGATGCCCGTTGATAATAGACAGCAATTGAATGAACACCAACTATTCGTGCTTGGCGAAAAAAATCTTGCGCCTCTACACGCGGCGAGAAGCGATGTGTTTTAGGCAGCATATTGAGGTCGCTCGCTTATTTCTTGCGAACTGTCAGCTTTTTTCGACCCTTCGCACGACGTCGCTTAAGGACATTGCGACCAGCTAGTGAGCGCATGCGCTTAAGAAAGCCGTGTTTACGAACTCTTTTTTTCTTTTTGGGATTCCAGGTTCTTTTTGTCATAAGGCGTGTAGTATATCATGAGATAGTGTGTTTGACACCAGTTTGCATTACTGCTTTTTCTACACTAGAGGGCTACGCAGCAACTTTAAATGGCATCACGATATAGGTATACCCAGGAACTTCTGCGCAAGTAAATGAGACGGGCTTAAGACTTTCAAGCAACCTCATTTGCAGAGTTGTTGTAGTGAGTGCAGAAAGCAATTCTTGTACATATTTCGCGTTAAATGCAATTTCCATTGACTCTCCAGTGAAAATCGCTTGCTCAAGCACTCCTTGATATGTTCCGACTAGATTTGAAGTTGCACTTACCGAGACGCTTTCAGGTCCACATGAAAATCGAATTATGTTTGAGCTCTCTCGGGCAAACACTTGAGCTCTTTTACAGTGTGTCTGTAGTTCCTGAGCATCAAACGTCACGGTTGACAAGAACTCACTGGGAATGATTTTTTCGTACGGAGGATATTGTCCCTCAATCAAACGAACATAAACTAACACTTCAGCAACACTAAATTTAACTTGCTTCAACTCTTCCGAGACAACAAGATGTACTTCATCAACATTTCGCTGTATAGCTAATCGAACCACCTCAGAAATTGCCTTGGCTGGCAAAAGCAATTGAATTTCGGCGTCTAATGATATGCCCGACAGTATGTCTAAAACAGCAAGCCTAAATCCGTCTGTCGCCACCACCCGGGTCTTACCGTCTGTTGCCTGAAACAAAATACTCGTAAGTACCGGTCTTGCGACGTCTGTTGATGCAGCAAACCCAACCAAAGTGTCTATTGCTTGTAGTGCTGTGGTTTTTAGCGTGATACTTTTCCCAACAACCTCTGGAAAGGGAGGATACTCATCTGCGGCCTGACATTGTAGGGTGGTCTTACTTTTGCCCGATTCAATGAGTAATGTCCCATCTGAAAAACTGAGTGTTAGAGGTCCTGGTGACAGCGATGCTATGACTTCCTTAAACTGTTTCCCTGGGACTATCGCAGTGCCTGGTTGCACAACATTTGCTGCTATTGAGGTGTCCACCCCAAAATATAAGTCAGTTGCTTGAGCAGTGCAGATCGCAGTGTCCGCAGAAAGCTTGATCGACGCTAGAATGGGCAACGACGGTTTGGAGGGTAGAGCCTTTGTCAAAACAGAAAGCGTTTGTATGAGATTTTCTTGTAAAAGAGTCAGCTTCATGCTGGTGTATTCTATCTTATATTAATACTAGTTGCAGTAGTAGTAGAGCGGAAGCAAAACGGGGAAAACTATCGGTGTAACTTGAGTAAGTTTTTTGGTGGATTTCTTGTGCAATCCCGCCTGAAGCACCTGTTAATAAAAACGTGCGAGGGTTGGTACTAATTGGATAACTGCATAATACTTGTTCGCGTTGTGTGGAAATTTTCCACAGTTCTCAACTGTTTGCACACAGAGTTTCCCACAAGGTTGTGCACAACTGTGCATAAGTTTTTAAGAACTTGCACGGGTGTGTTGCTAAAAAGAAGCGACAAGCGTGGTTTTTAGCGCAGAGACATCTTGCATTATTTTTTCATCCTCCCTTAAGTCTCGCTCAATTTTTCTAATGGCGTGGAGTACTGTAGTGTGGTCTCGTCCTGAAAACCACTTGCCTATTTCAACTAAGGATAGCGAGAGCTCTTCTTTTAACAAATACATAGCGACGTGTCGTGCGGTTACTAGGTCTTTGACACGTCGAGTACCCTTAAGTGCTGCCTGCTTTATTTTGTAATGGTTGGCAACTGTCCTAATAATTTCTGAGGGAGAAGCTTTGATGGTAGGGCGCTTGCTAGCTATTTCTGTTTTTAAAATATCTTCAATGAGTTCATGATTGAGACTACGACGCTTGAGTTCTATTTCTGACCTAATGCTGGTGATGATGCCCTCAATTTTTCGAGCGCTATCAACTTTTGACGCAATAATTTTTGCCAGTTCGATGGGGATTTCAAGATGTTGAGCTCGAGACTTGACTAGTAAAATTGCTGTTCGCAACTCGAATGATGGTTGTTGGATGTCGATCATGAGACCAGCCTCAAAGCGAGAGCGTAGACGATCCTCGAGTAAAGTGATTTCGTGTGGGGGTCGGTCGGAGGTGAGGACTATTTGACTTTGTTGTTTTGTGAGAGCGTTGAATGTGTGAAAAAATTCTTCTTGAACGGCGTTTTTTCCCGCTAAAAACTGGACATCGTCAATAAGTAACACAGAAGCCGTGCGATACTTGTTTTTGAAGGAGTTGGCTTTTTTTGACCGAATTGCCTCAACAATCTCATTGGTAAACTCTTCACCAGTGCAGTAAATAATTTGAGCATCTGGTTTGGTGTGCAAGATGTTGTTGCCTATAGCATGCATGAGATGGGTCTTGCCTACACCAACCCCACCGTAGAGAAAAAGTGGGTTGTACGACTGTCCAGGATGGTTTGAAACGGCGGTTGCAGCTGCATGAGCCATCTCATTAGTGGTTGATACGGCAAACGCCTCAAAAGTGTAGTCCGAGCGAAGACCAATCTTCCTGCGCAGCACAGACTCTCTATCTACGGTGGCCGAATTCATGGAGTGATCAGAAAAAAGTTCTTCGACTCGAGGGGAGT
>CAZBMX010000088.1:0-4391 GCA_964493195.1 uncultured Pseudomonadales bacterium | reverse complement strand
GGGATGAATTTCATCTGTAACATCAAAAGCGTCACCTCCAGCCATAATATTTGAAACTCGTCGCAACCAGACTCGCAGATCCTTGTCTACAACATCAGACAAGCTAAATCCTTGTGAAGACAAAACCTCAAGCATATCGTTATCGATGTGTATGTGTGGATATAATTGCTGAGAGATGTTTCTGGCAGGCATTTTGTTTTTTTCCGCGATTAGTGCCTCAATTGTTTGCACACCATCACCCAGCACTGATGCTGGTTGACGGTACATAACTGCCAATACTTTTTCCTTAGTTGCAATTATCCTGTATTCCTTGCCTATGGCCATTTCCTCAGCAAGCACCATGCCAACATGTGTGTCTGAGTCTTTTTCTGCTGTGTTGAACAAAAAATCTACGTGCTCATTCATTGTCTGAAACGTCTCTATACCTACCTTAACTCCGCTGCCATGTGTACCAAATGCGGGCTTGACAACAATCGGTTTTCGCAAAGTTTCGAACACTTTTTTTCTATCAGCTTCGGTATCTTGCTGCATGATGCCATATCCATTAGCGACATGAATTCCTGCATGTTCTAAATGCACACGAGTGAGATATTTGTTAACGCAAATTTGCGGTCCAGGAACATGATTTGTAGAAGCTACACCATCACGTATGTACTCACTGCGCCCATTGTATGTGCACTGTATTTCAGTAGAGAACGGAACTACAGACCACGATATGCCCATAGCATTTGCTTCCAATGCAATAAGCTTAGATTCTGGTGGACACTCAAGATGCTTTGCAACACCCCCAGGTATCTTGCGTTCAAAGGTGATGTTTGGTAAATAAGTAGTCTGCATTGGACCTACCACATACAACCCCGTACTTTTACGCGTGCTATTTTACAACAGCATGGAAGTTGCCGCAATCATAGCGTACTTTTTTTGAACACAAACACTATAAAACTTGGTGTTCCTTTAGCGGTGAATTTTTCAACGACTTCCTTGGAAGGATTGCCAGTGAGTGGGCACTCGTCTATTGTAACTAACTGCAACTTCGCTCGAGCTGCTGCAGTGAGGTAATCGGTAAGAGTCCAGTGAGCGATTGTTCAGCTTTTGCTTTGGGCAGCACACGATCTAACGCAGGGAATAATGTAAAAAACTTGTCTGTAGGCTGTTTGTAGTTTTTAGCAGAACTTCCAAAGTACTCGTCCATAAAATCCCGAATTCTATTCTTGCGGAGGTGGTGGGATTCGAACCCACGGAACCCGAAGGTTCACGCTTTCCAAGCGTGCGCAATTGACCACTATGCGACACCTCCAGTTGAGAGATTCTAACTCTGCAATTACGTTCGCAATCAGCAAGTGATTATAGCTGCAACATGATCTTTTTTCTAGTAAGTGCTGCAACAGCACATTTAACAGCGGTGACAATCGAGTGGGCACAATTTTACTTAGGAACACTGGGGAAGAAGTACATCATAACAATAATCATCGCATCAAAAGATACTCTTGATAGGAAAATTCGAGTTAACTTACGTAAGTTCCGGTATGTTTTTTAACTAAGGCTAGATTTTTTACCGCGTCCACCATCTCCGCACTCCGCAATAAATCAGAATCAGCAATAATTTCTTCAGGTTTCATCCAGACGGCCTCGAAAATATGTTCCTCTGCCGGGTTATGCGCAAAATCCAAGACAGGCATACCCTGCACCGGATCAGCTAACCGACACTGATACCCTATACACACGATATGT
Source organism: uncultured Pseudomonadales bacterium (assembly GCA_964493195.1). Lineage (GTDB taxonomy): Bacteria > Patescibacteriota > Microgenomatia > UBA1400 > PJMF01 > CAZBMX01. The sequence continues at coordinate 2,660 of CAZBMX010000088.1, read as the reverse complement.
ACTTCTGGTTCACGTAACACAAAACTCCAGGCGCCTACTACTCGCTCTGGAATCACCTGCAAACCTATCTCCTCAAAAACTTCGCGCTGTAAGGCATCTTGCAACTGCTCACCAAACTCAATGCCACCACCGGGAAAATCAGTAAGAATGTAACCATTTTTCAGGCGCTCACGAACCAATAATACTTTCCCCTCATGCACGATGAGAGCTTTGGCACCCGGTCGGTGCCATGGTCTTGCTTGGTTACTGATTGTGTTTGTCATATTTTTGACTGTTCGGCTGATATTTAAAAAGATTATACTGCGCAAACGTTTGATCTTGCCGAAGCGTATCAGCCCAAACAGATAAAAGCGAAAGCGCTAACACACCAGCGGGATACGCTTCCAAAAGTTTGTCAACTTGTGCGGTATTTGCTGCTAGCCAATCTCTTTGTTGCTGATCTAGATAGTTAACTAAACTTACACCGTGCTCTCTAAACCGCCTCACCCCAAAGCACCGCTCCGCAACTCCTCCCAGCCACCCAATGTACTCCGCACCAGGTGATTGTCCAAGAATAAAAAAATTTTCTGCACCATGAACTATCGACAATTTGTAATTTGGCTTCGGCACACTAATAAATCGCTGTTCCGCACCGTGATCGTGAACAACGATTTCAACCAATTGCGGTCTAAGTTGCTCTACATACTGCATGATCACAAATCCAGAAAAATTATCTTCCGCGAGAACGCAGAGATTGAAGGCATCATTCAAGCCCTGCAAGATACGAAAACGCTGGTAACGTCTTTCTACAATGAACATGTAAAGTTAATCGATGTTCTCTGGATACTAGGACGGGTATTTTACCACTTCCCACTCGCCCCACCGCCACCACTTCGACCACCGCCAAATGAAAAACTTTTAGAAGAACTGGAGCTGCGATAGCCAGTGGAGTGAAAACCGCCAAAACTTTTAGTCCAGCTAGTGTGTTTTTGCTCTAGATTCCACTGCTTGTAGTTCTTGGACAAGATGTAATCGAGCAATAAACCGATTCCACCAACAATGAGCATACCGAACACGCCTGCTAACACAATGCCAAGCACGGCTCCAATCACTCCGCCAACCCACCAACTGGTGCTGCGACCTAAAAACGCTGTGAGGTAACTCAGCAGTGCAGCCCCCACAAACAGAAGAAACCCACTTGCCTGCAGCAGTTCGCCAACATCGAACTGCTTTTCCGTTTCTGAAATGCTCTCCGTTTGCAGAGCTGCGTCACCGTCCAACGCTCCTTGTATTGCGCGAACACCGTTTGTGACTGCATTGAGGTAGTCGGCATTTTTGAGCTGCGGCACCATTTCATCACGAATAATCCGATCTGCCACCGCGTCGGGCAAATTGCCCTCAACGCCGTAGCCGGTCTGGATTCGCAACTCGCGATCCTCGACTGCGATCAGTAGCAGCACCCCATTGTCGGCCCTTCTTTTACCGATGCCCCACTCATCAAAAAAATCTTGGGTAACGTACTCAACTGGTTCACCCTGCAAGCTTTGAATCGTCACCACTGCAATTTCGGCTGCTGCAGTTGCTTGAGCGTACGCGGTGAGTTCTTGTTCAAGCCGGGCTTCCGCCTCATCGGGCAACACATTGGCAAAATCGTTAACCAGGCCATCATATTGAGGAACGGTATACGCACCAACACGCACCGAAAAACTCAGAAAAGCAACGCACGTAAACAGTGCAACAAGCCACCGCATACTACAGCGACAAATCTACTGCCGGTGCTTCTTGTGCAGTTTCAACGGCAGCAAAGAATGGTTTTTCGCTAAAGCCAAACATGCCAGCAACTAAAGAGGTTGGGATTGTTTTGACCTTGACGTTGTATGCGCCTACCGCTTCATTGAAGCGCATGCGTTCTACACTGATCCGATTTTCTGTTCCTGCCAGTTCAGCCATCAAGCCCTGGACGGTTTCATTTGATTTTAGTTCTGGGTAATTTTCAACTATCACCAACAAACGGGAAAGCGCTGAGTCAAGCTCACCGGCTGCTTGTACCTGGGCTTCTGTGGTGGCAGCTCCTGCATATCCTTGACGAGCTTCTGCAATTTGACCAAAGACTTCTTGCTCTTGAGTCAAAACACCCTTGGTTGATTCAACCAAGTTAGGAATCAAATCAAAGCGACGTTGATACTGTGTCTGCACTTGCGCCCATTGGCCTTCAATTGCTTGAGATGAGGTAACTAGCCCATTATAGGTGCCTACCAGCCACATGCCAGCAACTAATACTACTGCGCCAAGACCTATCAATAGTGATTTGCTATTCATACTTACTCCTTGAGTAAATTGTAGCGCTAATCTGCAACAAATACCAGCAGGTACAGAATGCTGGCTAACTCGAACCCTTTGCTGGTATAATCTTGAAGACAGAAATCGGGAAGCGTCGCATAGTGGTTAGTGCAGCAGGTTGCTAACCTGCGCCCATGAAAATGGGCTCGTGGGTTCGAATCCCACCGCTTCCGCATACATAAAAATTCCCGCTTCTTGCGGGATTTTTTATGTATGTGAGTAAGCTGAGGCGATTTTAATCCTGCCGCCAAACCCGGTTTACGTTCTATTCACAGCATACGCATTCGTCGTCTATAATCATAGCTTAGTGAGTACTTTATCAAACAAACTATTACATTTTC
>CAZBMX010000087.1:0-4396 GCA_964493195.1 uncultured Pseudomonadales bacterium | reverse complement strand
ATTCCAACCATAAAGGAGATGGAGCCAAGACCGACCAGCAGTAATAGATCGATTGGCTCATTTACCCCAATTGATAGAAGGATATCGTGTATTGTTAGTAATTCTGATTGCATACCTACCCGTTCAGCTATCAATAAACGCATCCACATCAAACTCACCACTCAGCACCCCATCCAATACACCCTCATCAATCGGCACATACTTGCGGCCAGAAGACTGGCGTACGCTCTGTCGCCCCTCGCTGCTCCACCGACTCAAACCATTTGGTTCGTGCTGTAGCAAATCTTCCGGAATATCAGACACAAACCGGCTTTGCAAACTATTGGTACTAACGCCGTATTGGTACCGGCTGCGGGCGTGGGTGAGGAAGAGTCGCTCTTTGGCGCGGGTGATGGCCACGTAACAGAGGCGGCGCTCTTCTTCCATTTCATCTTTGTCCAGGAAGGACCGGCTGTGGGGGAACAGGCCTTCTTCCATACCAACCAGAAACACAACGGAATACTCAAGACCTTTGGCAGCATGAATACTCATCAAGGTAACCGCGTTTTTCATGTCGACGGCGGTGTCGACATCGCTGAAGGTGTCGTTTTGAATGAGTGCTACGTTCTCGAGGAACTGAGTGAGTGACTCGAACTGCGCGGCCACGTTGACCAACTCGTAGACGTTGGCGGCCCGCTGTAGGTTTTCTTCTGTTTGTTTGCTGTACTTTTCCATGTAGCCGGTTTGCTCCAAAATTGTACGCAGCAACACAGCCGGTGGTTCTGCCAGTGCTTGTTTGCCAGCCTCTGAATCAATCCAAGCTGCAAACCCGGCAAAACTGCGTTTGCCCAACTTCAAAATTCTCTGATAACTCACTACATCAGCTCTATTTACCAGATATCGCACGTACGACAGCACATCTTTGACTTCTTTGCGCTCATAAAATTTGGTGCCACCGACCAATCGGTAGGGAATCGATGAACGAATAAACGCTTCTTCGAACGCGCGCGACTGGGCGTTGGTGCGATACAACACTACCATGTCCTCATAGCGGAACTCAGTGCGTAGCTGGCGAATGTACTTGCCAACCTGGGTGGCCTCGTCACTGGCGCTGTCTGCTTCGTACGCGATGATTTGTTCTCCTCCACTCTGCTCGGTCCATAGTTCCAAAATTGGGTGCGAGGTGTTGTGCGAAATGATACTTGTTGCGGCATCGAGAATGTTTTGTTTGGAGCGGTAGTTGCGCTCCAGACGGTACTCAGCAAGCGCGGGGAAGTCAGTTTTCAGCGCCATCATGTTGCGATAGTCTGCGCCGCGCCAAGAGTAAATGCTCTGGCTGAAGTCACCGACCACATATAAATTATTTTGCGGCATGGCGAGCAACTTGGTCAGTGCGTACTGCACTGTGTTGGTGTCTTGGTATTCATCAACCAGCACGTGCTCGAGCAGTCGCTGATACTTGTGCAGGGTTGGCTCGTGTTCAGCGAAAAGCTCTAAGGTGCGTAACAGCAAATCGTCAAAGTCCACTGCATGCGCGGTCTTGAGCGCGTGCTGGTAGATTTTATAGATGCGGGCTGTTTCTGATTGGCGACTTCCCTGGGCTTTTTGGGCGAACTCAGTGGGTGACAGCATCTGGTTTTTTGCACCTGAAATGACACTGAGCACCATTTTTACGGGAAACTCTTTGGTATCAATGTTGTGGGTTTTGTACAGCTCTTTAAGCAAGGATTCTTGATCATCTGTATCGTAAATTACGAAGTCTGGAATCAGTCCGACGTGTGTGCCGCTGCGGCGCAAAACACGAGCGCACAAACTGTGAAATGTACCCGACAAGGACAAATTTTGGCCGGTGGCAGCCAGGATTCTATGACGAATCTCCGCAGCAGCTTTGTTGGTAAATGTCACCACCATGATAGATTCGGGGGCTACTTTTTGTTCAGCAAGCAGCCAAGCAACCCGGGTGGTCAGCACGGTCGTTTTGCCAGAACCGGCACCTGCCAAAACCATCGCCGGTCCGCCAGGGTGGATGACAGCAGTTTGCTGTTCTGGATTGAGGGTTTCAAGGAGGTCAAACACGACCCCCATCTTAGCACAGACTCTGCAGCGCTGTTTGGACAAAAGTGGTATAGTGGCTCTACTATGCACAAGATCAGAATCATCGCCAACTGGAAGTCAAATAAATCGGTTGCACAGGCAGAACAGTGGCTCAGTGAGTTCAAGCACCAATGGAGCAGCAGGCAACAGTCGGCCCAGGTGGAAGCCATCATTGCTCCTCCCACCCCCGCTCTGGCGCTGGTAGCAGATGAGCTCTATGAGGTGGCTCAAGCGAGTGTGGCAGTCCAAGACATTAGCCAGTTTCCGGCAGGCAGCTATACGGGTGCCGTCAGTGCAGCTAACTTGGCTGATTTGAGTGTGCGCTACGCCATTGTTGGTCATTCAGAACGCAGGAAGTACTTTCATGAAACGCACAGTGATGTGGCAGGCAAGGTAGCCCAAGCGTGGGATGCAAACATTACCCCTGTAGTGTGTGTAGATGCGGAGTACCTCCAACAGCAAGCGGCTGCCATCGCGCCGGATTTGTTGGAGAAATGTATAGTGGCATACGAACCACTGTCAGCCATCGGCACGGGCAACAACGCACCGGTAGATGTGGTCAAGCGTGTCGTAGCAGATGTGAAGACGACTTTTGGCGACATACCAGTGTTATATGGGGGTAGCGTGACGGCAGAAAACATAGCAGAATACTTGTTAGTAACTGATGGCGCATTAGTGGGCGGAGCAAGTTTAGATGTAGAGTCGTTCTTGCGATTGCTTGGCGCTGTTTCTACCACCTGACCATATGCGCATGCACTCGCGTGTCACGTTGATACTTGTGTTGACTATTCTCAGCTTGGGTATTTTTTTGCGGTTTTGGCAGTATGACTCTTTTCCACCAGAGCATGAGTCGCTCGATGAGTTGGCGTGGACATTGCAGGGCGCTAGTTTGTTGGCTACTGGAACGCCGCAATCCTGGTCATATTTTGACTATCCCAACTCGGTGTTAGTGCCGATGCAGGGCATCGAGCAGCGGGTCGTCACGCCCTATTTGGATCATCCCCCACTGTTTGGGCTCATTCCTGGGTCAGTACAGTATCTTTTTGGGCAAACTTGGAGCGATCTACTCCCGACTGCAGCCATTCGGTTGCCCGTAGTTTTGTTGGCAGCTGGGAATGTGCTGCTGTTTTGGTTTTTGTCGCGCGTGTTGTTTGCGCAGCGGCAGTGGCAATTTTTTTCACTCGCTCTTTTTGCTACTACTCCGTTTGTAGTGTTTGCCAGCAGAGTCATCGTTGCAGAGCAACTGCTCATATCGCTGCTGCTCATTTCACTGCTGTGTATTCTCCAACAAAAATATGAGGGTTGGAGAAACGTCACGCTCTTGTTTGTTGGTGCGGCTTTGGTGATGACGAAAGTTTCTGGTTTAGTGTTGGGCGTTGGGGTTGTTTTGCTGGCTTGGTTGTTGGGCAAACGAGTGCAGAGTGTGTGGTTGCTGCTTGGGTTAGTATTTGGCGCAATCTTTTATTTTGTGTATGCGTCACTGTATGATCTATCTTTGTTTCTTTCCATTCAGAACCAACAGCAGGTTTGGCGAAGTTCTGGTTTACTTTCTGCATTCATGGGATTGGTGTTTAAACCAGAGTTGGTTAACTCGGCGTTTTTTGATGGCTTTTTACTGACAGGTGTATTGGCAGCATTTGCACTATTAACTCAGAGGCTTGGTATTGTTTGGAAGGGTATGGTGGGTTTAGTAGGGCTTTTTTGCGTGTTTGTGTTTTATGCGGCTGGTGAGACAACAATCAATCTGCTCACTGGCGCTCGCGGTGGCTCGATGTATGGATGGTATTGGTATCCGCTGCTACCAATCTTTGTTTTACTCATCACCAAGCTCATTGCGGTGCTGTATGAACAGAAGCAAGCTGCGGGGTTGGTGGCCATTTTTTCAGTTCTGACAATCCCAATGTTCAGGTTGTTGTACTTTATTGTATTTGACAGCGTGCCGACAGCATATATGTTCCCAAGAATGGCCACAATTTTTATTGTGATGTACTTGGCGAGTTTGTTTCTTGTCCTCCACAAATGGCGCAGAGCTGGAATGCTACTCGCAATCATCGTACTCATGTGTGCGCATTTGGCAGTAATCTATGGTATGCACCCCACACTCTATTGGTCAGAGGGTCAGTACTGGGGACAGGTGTAGGGTTGTTGGAGAAAAGCTCAACTAATTGCGAGCTGATCGGGTAATTGAGTAAATCGTGTAGTCGCCCAGTTGTACTTTTGGTGTGTGTAGTGACTGGAATAGTGGTTCATTTGCCTTCCACACATCTCGCTCGTTCGGTCCCACCACGGCGTACTGTACATTGTACTTTTCTATCAAATCAGT
>CAZBMX010000086.1:0-4411 GCA_964493195.1 uncultured Pseudomonadales bacterium | reverse complement strand
GCCCAGGTGGTGAAATGGTATACACGTACGCTTGAGGTGCGTATGCCGAAAGGCGTGGAGGTTCAAGTCCTCTCCTGGGCACCCGATTGTGGGTCTGAACGAAATGGCCGCTTAGCTCAGTTGGTTAGAGCGTTCGGTTTACATCCGAAAAGTCGGGGGTTCAAGTCCCTCAGCGGCCACTCTCGACGATTTTTCTGGATAGGTGCCAACTGCTGATACCGACTGCAAACCAGGTACATACTCCGAGTAGTTTCACTAATGATTTATCAAAGATGATTGGTTGGAGTTCAATCTCACGTGCAATGTTGAGATAGTTAGTCGTGGCATAAAAACTGGCAATAACGGTCAGCACCGTCCTTTGTTTCCCTGATAATCCTGGAGCTAGATACAACAACGGTACGACCCAAAACAAATACTGTATCCCCCATCGAGGCAAAACGAGCTGTATTGCAAAAACAAGCAGCAATAGCGCATTCCAAGCAGAGGTGTTTTTGCGATGCAGCCATGCGGTAGCAACCAGGACAACCGCAGCAACGCAGAGCAAACCAGTCTTAGCCCAAAAATCTGGGGCTGAGAATACATAGCTGACGCCCCACTCACCAATCGGTCCTCCAGCGGCGGCAACTGCTGGCAGAACAGTGCGAACGCTTGAGCCATCGACAATCCTGGTGTACACGAACACCAAAGAAATGAGTCCAAATCCGACCACTCCGGGTGTTGCTAAGCGCGCTGTCCACGATTTGAACTGCAGTACATACCAAGGTAAGAGCAACACTGACCAGGTTTTTGCTGCGATTGATGCAGTAACCAACCCCATACTGAATGCAGCATAGATAACTGATTTTTTCTGTTGAATCAGTACTGCCAGTAAGAAAAATAGTAGCAAGAAAATGTCCACTTGGCCGTGGAAAAAAATCACCAGCGTGGTTATTGGGTTAGTTAAAAATTGCAGTACTTTTAGTCTCTTTTTGACTGAAGATTCAGAGCCTTGCGTAGTGATTAACCAACTTATACACAGCATGCAGATCGCAAGAATGGTTTTAAGGTAAAAACTAAAGGTAACAATTGGGAGTAATTCTTGCACATAATTGAGCGCCGCATGCAAAAAGATGAGTAAGGGAAAAAAGGGATATTGTGTGTGCTGTGCATCAATAAAATAAAAATCAATCTGATGCCGCAAGTGCCATCCCGCACCAGAGAATAGCAACACATCACCAACTTCTTTGAGCTGCAGCGCTGCAAAGAAAAGTTGCACACACAGTGTGCCGAATGTTAACAGTGTGAAGGATTTTTTACTGGCAAGCAGCCGTAGGACGAACGGAAAGTGGCTCAGTATATGCAGCAGGCAAGTTAAGGACAGCTGCAGAAAAACCAATTGCGCAAGACTAGATGTCATGTATACACGTGATTGTACGCTGTTTTCTGCACCTTTTTTGTGCCAAGCTCAAGAGTCGAACTTGAATCTCGTGTTTTTCAGACACGCGCCGTGACCACCTTGGCTAGCTTGGCTTCACATAACAAGAATGCTCGATAGTATATCATCAACGACACATTTTTTGGCAATTGAATTGCTACTTTCCCACACCCATCTTGACCATGTTAGTTATGAAATCAATGATGGCTTTGAGTGCAATTCCAAACCATTTGAATATAAGTTTTACGCCACTGTCTGCGGCGTTGCTCGCATGACGATTGAATTCTGTTGTCTGTAAAAAAGATTGCTGCATACTGACAAGTATAGCAAACATATCGTTGGTGACTAGCTGGGCAAGTATTTTATCTCTTGCATGGATCCTGCATCTCTGTCATAGTACTAACCGAGTATTATTAGCTATTTTGTGATTTTTATTACCTTTATGCAACACTCCGCCCACCACACCCATGACCAGCGAGCTGCAGACGAGCTGCGTGATAAATTTCATCATCGGTCTGCTGGTTTTTCATTCCGGAGACTGCGCTCGATTATTAGTGGATTGGGCCCTAAAACAATTGTGTTGTTGTTGCTTGGTTCTGTGGCAACAGTCTATGGTTTTCAGCGTGTCCTGTCGGAAGCCGGATTGTCTCTAGGTACGCAGGCAGCTGGCACGCTCACTGCGGTGTATGTTGCAGATCAGTCTGTAAATCAGGACGGTGCGTCATTGACCACGAGCGATCCCACTGTGTGGTTTGGAACTGGTGGCAACCAGGCAGAATCATGGTTGGGTTTACATTTTCAGGGTCCGATTATTCCAAAAGGCGCTGTGGTAAAGAACATTCAACTGTATGTCACATCGAGCTCGAATCAGTGGATCAAGCAATCTACCCGAGTGCATGCCGTGGCAGGATCAACAGTACCGCAGTTTAGTGCCACTTTTAGACCTTCAACGGTCGCAAAATCACAACAATTTCTTGACTACGCCAATAATGCTCGCTGGTCGGCTGGCAAGCAGTATGCATTTCCCAGTCTTCTGCAGTTAGCACCGGTCATCGCGAATCATCAGGGTTCGTTTGGTCTAGTGCTTAAAGGAACCGGTGACACATGGGCAAGGAAATTTGTGTATGGCGCGACAAACTCGTCACGCGCACCCAAGGTGGTAATTACGTACTCTGTGCCAGATACTACCGCCTCACCTATTCCCTCACCTTCCACAGGTACCGAGCCAGATGGTCCAACTGCATCTCCATCTCCTGCTGTTGTACCTTCACCATCGCCTTCACCACTTATCACTCAGGCATCACCTCAGCCAACTGAGGCACCGCGTGGCGGTGAGGGTGACAGTATCGCCATGGACACCTGGAGTGCCACTGGCAAGAATAAGCCAGATCCACGCTTTGACAAATGTGATGACGGCACTGATGTAGTTGTTGCACATAGACAGTACTACGTTGTTGCCTATGACGGCATGAACTATCCAACTTGGCACCCACCAGTGGTGACCAATCCGATCACCGGTGTTGGCAAGTGCTACTTTGGACATGAGCACGGCAACAATCCGCAAGGTTATCTGTATTGGAATGAGATACACCAACACTTCGGCAAAGACACCAACGGCGATGGGGTGATCACTCCAATCCAGATTAGTAGCACTGGACAGATCACAGCGGGTGACCGCGCAGGTTTGCCATTTGGTATCGCCAATGAACACATGGCTATGTACTACACAATTCCTTCCGGCGGAGGTGGCTACTTCCATCGCCACGAAGATCACGTTGGTCACAAGGTTGAGTTTGTAAACATGGAGTCTGATATGGTGGGTAACACCACTCATACCATGACGCAAATTCCGGGTTCAATTGGCGTGAACGTACCATTGTATAAAAATGGTAATGCGAACGTCTATTACCCCACTGGTATTTCTTGCGCCCACATGCACAAGTTCCACCAGGGGACACATGCGCCAGACGCGATCCTAAACAACTTGCACGAGACAATTATGCACTCCAAATGTGTGAGTTCGAACACGGACGCAAATGGCAACAAGATTTACAATTCTGATGACAGTGAGGTTAAAGCAGCCGAGTATTATCCAAACAACACCGTGCTGTTGACCGGCATGATGTCTTTTGGCAATCCTGGTGGATACAAACAGTTCTGCTGGAACAGACGTGATCTGCTGCAGTGTCCAGAAGGCTACAAACCTGATGGTTCTTGTGTCATTTCGGATCCATTGATTAGTCAGTTGCCAAACAGTGTCTACAGTGACACCCTGGGACGTAATATGGTAGACAAACAGTGTCTGACTTCATTGCCCTCGTATGGCCAGAATGGATTCTACTTTAACCCGTACGAAATTTGGCAGGGAGACTTACGAATCACTCGTGCGGATGGCAAAATGCTAGCCGAGCACGGTCGCCAATGGGATGTTCTCGACCCAATTCGCTTTGTCGATTGGTCGGCTCCAGGAAACATTGGGTACAACTCAATGCAGTGTGGAGAAGGTGGACTACTACACAAACGCACAATCAACTGTGAACACGGTCTCCCTGGTGATTACCAGGGTAACTTCCAGGGTAATTATCGGAATATGGAGTGGAACTCACCCCAGTCCAACTTCCGTGGCCTCAAGCGCACCACGTACTTTGGACGCAACCGCGTCTCGAACCAAGGTGGCGCCGAGGTGTGGTGGACTGATCCATTGGGCAGCAACGCAGTGACGACGCCATTCGCTTCAGGTCTGAAGCAGCGCTTCTCCTCAGTTGAAGCAGACATCTGTGCCATTGGCGGCGGATGTACAACGCTCAACGATCGCGCGATTCAGCGAATGTTCCCCGATGGCGGTAGAACTGTCCATGCGCCGAACTAACAGAGAATAAATGCACAAGCCGCCTGCTTCACAACAGGCGGCTTTGCGTGTACAATAACGCCTGTTCTCACTCAAGTGTGAGGACAAAGCACGAGAGTGCGGGAATAGCTCAGTTGGCTAGAGCGTCT
>CAZBMX010000085.1:0-4432 GCA_964493195.1 uncultured Pseudomonadales bacterium | reverse complement strand
GATTCGCAACTTCACCCATCTTGCTCACGCTTTTTTGCTGGAATGTGGCATCTCCAACAGCGAGGACTTCATCAACTAATAAAATTTCTGTTTCTAAGTGAGCGGCCACAGCAAACGCCAGTCGTAAGTACATTCCCGACGAGTAATGTTTGAGTGGGGTGTCAAGAAAATCTCCTACCTCGGCGAACTCGACAATTTCTGCGAACTTTTGGGAAATCTCAACACGTTTCATTCCCAGAATTGCCCCATACAGGAAGATATTTTCTCGACCTGATAGCTCCATGTGAAAACCAGTGCCGACTTCGAGCAAACTACCCATGCGGCCGCGAATAACTGCTGAGCCAACGGTGGGAGGGGTGATTCTGCTGAGGACCTTCAGGAGCGTGCTCTTTCCTGCTCCATTTCGTCCTATCAGACCCACTACTTCGCCTGGTTGGATGGAAAAGGAAACGTCATTCAGTGCCCAAAAGTCGTTAGGGTCAGTAATGGTTGTTTTTTGTCTAAATAAGCTTGGAATCGCTGCGATTGAGTCACGCAGGGTGAGATATGGCTGGCGCTCACCACGTTGATAGAGTTTGCTCAAATTATGTACTTCGATAGCTGGTTTCATAGAATATCCGCAAACTTGCGCTCGGCATACTTAAAGTATCCATTACCAATGATGAAAATTGCCACAGCCGCAATCGTTGACGTAAGGAGTACATATGGGTCAGAAATGCTACCATAAGAAAGACTGGAACGGAGTGCTTCGATGTACCCAGCAAGTGGATTGAGCGACAGAATAATTCTAAAGGCCGGGCGCACAATCTCCAACGGATAGATCACAGGGGTGACAAAAATCAGCATTTGAAGAAAAAAGGGAAGAATGTATCGCACATCGCGATACGTGACGTTGAGTGCTGCCAAAAACATACCCAAACCGCTGCTGACTAATGTCACCACAACTGTTGCGCAGAGCACGATGAACACGAAGAGCAGATTAATGCTTTGTTGATATGCAATGAGCACAAGGATGAGCAGACAAAAGCTGACAAGAAAATCGACAAAAGAAGTGATGACAGAAGAAAGTGGAATTATTTCTCTGGGAAAATAGATCTTTTTAATCAGCTGTTGATTTTCAATCAAGCTTCCGGAAGTTCGATTGAGCGCTTGCGAAAAGTATCCCCAGTAGACGAGCCCAAGCAGAACAAACAGTGAGTATGGTAGATCTCCCGAGGGAATTTTTGCAAAGTTACCAAAGAAAATGGTAAAGACAAACATTGTCACCAGCGGTTGCAGAATGACCCACAACACGCCGAGAACCGTTTGCTTGTATCGAACCTTGATATCTCTCCAAGTAAGGATGTAGAACAAGTCCCTGAACTGCATGAGTTCATCAAGTTGTATAAAGCGATATGTGCTTTTTGGCTTGATGACAATTTCCATGGTACGTACTCTACTATAGCGGAACAGAAATTACTATTATAGAATCAGCACATGCAAATCCTGATTATTGGTTCCGGGTCAAGCGCCGGAAAGTTTATTAAAATTCTTTTGGAGTCTCGCCACGAGGTATACGTCTATCGACACAGGCCAGATCTCAGCATACCCGAAGGCTGTCATCCTGCAGATTCACTACAGAGTGTGCGGTTTGATGGTGCTATCGTCTCCAGTCCATCAGCATTCCACTTGCAGTATCTCAAACAATTGGTGCATTTAGGCATCCCCACTCTTGTGGAAAAACCTATCTCGAATAATTTGCGGGGTGTAACTCCTGTATTACGACAAGCAGTGCGAAAAAATGTCTTCGTTATGACCGGGTTCAACTTGCGATTCTTACCGATAGTACAAAAAATTGCTCAATACTGCAGAGAAGAAAAACTTGGAGATATTCTGCATGCTGATTTGTACGTTGGTCAGTACTTGCCTGAATGGCGACCATGGCTCGATTACCGGAAAAACTACAGCGCTATTTATGAACAAGGGGGCGGCGTGTCTCTGGATTTAATCCATGAAATCGATTTAGCTCTGCATTTTTTCCCAGGGATTACGCTGAAGAATCACATTGCTGAACGTCTCAGTAATCTTGAGATCAATACTGAAGATTTTGCTCAGTTTGGTTCCACCACCCGGCCTTGGGTGCAGGTGCGATTGGATTACCTCAATCATGTTAAAACACGACAGTATCGCATTGTTGGTAGTGCTGCATCTATTGCAGTTGATATCTTCAACAAGCAATTCTGCTTCCGTTCCAAAGAAGGTGTAGAAGAGATTGTCGATGATCCGGCTCAGTTTGATATTCCAACATCGTTCAAAACTCAAACCAATTACTTTTTATCAGCAATCCGCACAGGTGCGCCGCAGCCCACCGAAAGAAGTTTGGGAATCGACGCCTTACGAATCGCAGTACAAGGGAGGAAACATGTATCAGAATAAAAAAGTATTGGTAACGATCTGTGCGCGAGGTGGTTCAAAAGGCATTCCTGGGAAAAATATTCGCAAACTTGCTGGCAAGCCGCTGTTGGCGCACTCGATTGAAACAGCAAAGCAATTTGGATGTGCGGATAGAATTGTCGTGTCCACCGATGACGAAAAGATTCGAGCCGTGGCCATTGAGTATGGCGTTGATGTGCCGTTTTTGCGCAAAGCCACATTAGCAGATGATAAAACAAGCAGAGAAGAAGTGATCGCAGCTGCTACAGAACAGGCGGAGGCTCACTGGAAAGAGCGCTACGACATTATTATAGACTTAGGAAACGTGACACCGCTGCGACTGCCGGAGGATGTGACTGCTGTAGTGAAAACATTGGTCGAGACCCCCGACACCAAGGTTGTGTTTAGCGTCACGCCTGCTGCGCGCAATCCATACTACAATATGGTTGAGGTCGATGAGCATGGGTATGCGCATCTCTCCAAAGACTTGGGTTCATATATATCTAGACGGCAAGACACACCCAAGGTCTATGACATGAACGACGGCATATACGCAATGTGGCGTGATACATATTTGACAGAGCGAACAGTCAGAACCGATAAAGTACGCATCTACGTGATGCCACCCGAACGTTCGATCGATATTGATAGAGAAATTGATTTTAAGATTGCGGAACTATTTATTGCCGAAAGGTCTGAATGAAGTTCCTCCTCATTGGTTTGGGATCAATGGGTAAGCGGAGAGTGCGTAATTTGTTACATCACCAAGTGAAACCTCAAGATATCCTTGGCGTTGATTTATCAAGTGAGCGGTGCGCAGAGGTTCGTGAAAAATACCATATCAACACGGCGAATGATTTTCTTCAAGCGGATGACTCGTTTAAACCTGATGCATATATCATTTCTACTCCTCCGCACTTGCATGCACAGTATTTTTTGCATGCGGCAAAACAGAAAAAGCATTTTTTTGTCGAAGTAGCAACCACGGATGTCGGCTACGACCAGCTCGAGCCGTTGCTTGATGGTTCATTTGTTGCAGCACCCTCGTTTACGTTTCGCTATAACGAAGCGGTGAAGAAACTGCACCACATGGTTGTAAGAGGTGATATTGGTCGGGTGTGGGCGTTTAATCATCATTTGGGTCAGTACTTACCAGATTGGCATCCATGGGAGGATTACCGCTCGTTTTATGTTTCTCAGCCTGAAAGCTCTGCTTGCAGAGAAATGGTGCCTTATGAATTGCAATGGATTCAATGGGTGATTCAAGACAGAATTAAATCGGCGGTTGGTATTACTGGACGCTGCAGCAATCTCGAACTGACAATCGATGATACCTATACAGCTTCTCTGCGGTCAGAAAGCGGAATTCTGGGTACGCTAATGGTAGACATCATTGCTCGACCAGCGGTGCGTGTTTTCCGCATTTTGGGATCGGAGGGGACGCTGGAATGGGACTGGCAGCGATATGTTATTCGCCGCTATTCAGCAGCAAAGAACAAATGGTTTACCACAAAAATTAGTAAAGGAAAACAATTAGCTGAGTACAAAACTACCACAGAAGACATGTATCATGAGGAACTGGGCGACTTTCTCTCAGCTATACAGGGGAGTAAGGCATACCCATACACGTTCGCGGAGGATGCTCATAATTTTGCTCTGCTTCGTGCAATGGAAAAGAAGTACTGACAAATATATCGAAATGTAGTATACAAATACTATATGAAAGGTTCTATGAGTAAAGGTAACCCTGTTCTGACTATAGCTGGCAGAAAAATTGGTCCAGACTATCCCCCACTCGTGATCGTTGAAATCGGCATCAATCATGAAGGCAGCATGAAAAAAGCCAAAAAAATGATTGACGATGCCGCTGCAGCTGGAGCCGAGTGCGTTAAGTTTCAGTCTCATGTGGTTGAAGATGAGATGTCTCAGGTTGCAAAGAAGATTGTTCCGGGCCACACCTCGGAAAACATCTGGGATATCATTAAGCGTTGTGCATTCAGTGAGAAACAAGAGCTTGAAC
>CAZBMX010000084.1:0-4446 GCA_964493195.1 uncultured Pseudomonadales bacterium | reverse complement strand
AGGAGTAGTCACCGGTGGAGTTGGAGTAGGTGTGGTTGGCACCTTGGCGATCCAACTGGTGGTACACACACCACCACTTGCCTGGGATTCCTCAGCAGCGTTAGGAGCGACAGGTCCTCTATTGTTTTGCTGGAACTGCGCAATTCCTACCCCTGCGAGCGCGACTACTACAAAGAAGATGAGTCCCAGTGCCGGCAGCAATGTGCCTTTGGGTAGTTTTTTGAGAGTTTGCATCGTGTCTTTCATGTATTCAGTACTCCTCGATTACTGCTGAATGCTGTCATTTATACTGTCAAACTCTGCTGGGTCACTCGGAGCAAAGTCCGAGGTCTCCGTAAACGCTCCCCTAACTGTCGGGAATGGTTCAAACTCCTGACATGTCTGTGCGCCTGCCACACATACTCTGCATTGGGCATGGTACTGACCAACTTGGTCAACAAGCCTCGACTCGGATTCGTTCGCAACAGTTGCTGACTTTCTGATGCTTTCTACAAGTCCATTTGGCTTCATCCAGCGGAACTCGTAGGAGACATTGCTCCAACCTGTGACAGGTTCACACCTGAACTTAACCATCTCACCTACATCAGGGGTGTTTGGATCAGGATCGTTTGGTATAGATTGAGTCACAACTCGTGCAATTCCCAAGCACATTGGTCCCATTGGAGGTGTGGGACTTGCAACAATTCTGTCTTTGCACAACAAACTCTCGGGATTGCCCTCTGGGTTGGTTGCTAAGCGACAGTTACCTTGACCTGAAGTCTGACCAGGATATTGCGCACCGGGATAGCAGATCCAAGTTGGATTAGCTGCGGTACACAGATCTCGAACCCCTGGACCGTAGTTACACACGCTGTTGCAAGTTAGAAGTGCTGGCGTCGAACTGGGTGGAGGAGTTACTGGAGGTGTAACTGGAGGAGTGGGAAGCACTGGGCAGGTCACGTCTGTTGACTGTGAACTACATCCAGTTGGATCAACCTGAGTGTACACTTTATAGAGCTTGCCTCTTTCGATGTTGTTAAGTGTCGTAGTACTTCCAGTCTGATAAACCATTCTGTCGTCACAGCGATACCCGAGATTAAGAGGATCACAGATAGATACGCCTGCTGGACAGTACCAACCAACGAGCGTCTGATTGGCATTGCGACATTGATTGGTTATGCCAAACATATGATCTGCGCGGACAATGTATCTTGTTGTAGATGGCGCACCATTGAGGCTCCAACTCACGCGGATGCTCGCTGTACCATCTGCGTTGTTAACGCAAGTTGTTGCTGGTTTTCCTGGGCATTGGGTTGTCGGAGTTGGGGTAGGGGTAGTCAAGTTTCTACAGTCCCAATCTAGGTTGCTTGGGTTACATCCTGTACCTTGCACGCATGTTTGTCCCCTGTCACCAATGTAGACAACGAGCGCACTGTTTGTGCTACCGTCTGGTTTCTGAGCATATGCATCGATTTGAACGGTTTTGCACCAACGAGCAGGATTCGATCCCGCATCTCCCAAATTACCTTGATTCAGGAATAAGGAATTAATATCATTAAATTCGTTGCATGACTGTGTACCAGTCAATCTTCCTTCACAGAAGAAGGCCATTGTTCCTTGTGGTTCACAACCGCTGCAACTGTCAAGCCAACAACTCAATTGATTCGCATCACAACGAGCTGTACAGGAAGAGCTGCATTGCAGTGATGGCGAACTCTCACCATCATCTTCCTTGATCTGCGCAATCTGCACACCAGCGACTTGACCTTCGACTTGATTTTGCTCACCATACACTGGTTGTTCAGCTGCAACAGTGTTTGCAACTTCAGTTGAGCCGACTACATATGCCTGCTCAGAAGAGCGAGAGCCCATGTTTACTGCAACCACACCGAGTACAAGCACGCCAAACACAACTGCGCCCAAGATGCTGCTGAGTGAGAAGAAAGATTTCTTATTCGGCATGCTGTTCGCTCCTTCAAATGAATACTCATCATTAGTTTGTACGGGGTTTGATGCAGAGAAGTTAGTGTTGTACATCGAAAATATCTGGTGTTTGCTACTAACTATTCAGAATACAGAGTTTCACAAGGCGGAGTCAATAGGCAATTTGTGTTTATCAATTCATTTCAGCTGCAAAGTACTTCGCGCTCATTTATCGAATTGTGGTGTACACACAAAGCTGCTACGATACCGTTTGATATGTCTGATCATCCGGCGGCCGAACCTATCCAGTTTAATGTTTCCACTACCCAGTTTGTGCATCTCCATTGCCATAGTGAGTATTCAATGCTGGATGGCCTATCCAAACTTGACAAGCTAGCAGCCAAGGCAGCGGCATTTAATCAACCCGCGCTCGCCCTGACTGATCACGGGGGCATGTATGGTATTTTGCACTTTTACAACACCTGTAAAAAAGCAGGCATTCGCCCCATCCTCGGTGTAGAAGCGTACATGGCCAAAGGTTCTCGTACGGACAAACAAAGTCGGATGGGAGCAGATCAGGCGCACCTGACGCTGTTGGCGCAAACATTTACCGGTTACCAGAATCTCATGCACCTGACTTCAATTGCCAACTTGGAGGGATTTTCATACAAGCCAAGAATTGACCAAGAGTCGCTCTTCAAGTACTCAGAAGGGATCATTGTGTTGAGCGGCTGCATGAATAGCCCTTTCAACAAGTTGCTGCGTGAGGACAAGGGCGAGGAGGCACTCGAACTTTTTAAACTCTACAAATCACAATTTCCTGATCGCTTTTACGTCGAAATCCAAGCCCATCCGCAAATCCCTGAACTGAAAGCGCTGACTAAAAAACAAGTCGCGGTAGC
Source organism: uncultured Pseudomonadales bacterium (assembly GCA_964493195.1). Classification (GTDB taxonomy): domain Bacteria; phylum Patescibacteriota; class Microgenomatia; order UBA1400; family PJMF01; genus CAZBMX01. Next base: position 1,642 of record CAZBMX010000084.1, on the reverse strand, counting down.
CCGGGAGCTGAAGTTGCCACTAGTTGCCACCAACGACGTTCACTACGTCGAAGCACATGAGGCCCACGCCCAGGACGCTTTACTCTGTGTTCAGACGCGCAAGTTAATGAGTGACAAAAACCGCATGACCATGATGGACTCACCAGATTACTACTTGCGCTCAACAGAGGAAATGGTCGAGCTGTTTTCCGAGTACCCCGAAGCAATTGCCAACACCGTCAAAATTGCCCAAGCCTGCGATGTTACCATCCCGACGGGTCAGTTGATTTTTCCGCACTTCGATATCCCCAAAGGGAAAACGTTGGCAACGTACCTAAGTGATCTGACATATGCTGGCGCGCAGCGCAAGTTTCCTGACATAACTCCAGAGATTCGACAACGCCTTGACTATGAACTGGGGATCATCAATGACAAGGGATATGCCGCGTACTTTCTGATTACGCAGGACTTCGTCAACTGGGCGAGAGAACAGGGCATTGGTGTAGGTCCAGGCCGTGGATCAGCCGCTGGTGCGCTGGTGTCATACTGTTTGGGCATTACTACCATTGATCCACTGCAACACGGTTTGGCATTTGAGCGATTTCTCAACCCGCAACGTCCTACACCTCCCGATATTGATATGGACTTTGCAGACGACCGACGTGATGAGGTCATAGAGTATGTTTCGCAAAAGTATGGACTAGACCACGTAGCTCACGTGATTACCTTTGGAAAAATGGAAGCACGGGTAGCAGTGCGCGATATTGGCCGGGTACTGGGACTGCCCTATGAAGACCCGGACAAAATTGCCAAGCTTATTCCCAACAACCCCGGCAAAAAAACATCGCTCAAGCAGGCTCTGGCCGAAGTACCAGACTTGGCACAGTACTATCAGCAACCCAAGTACCGCGAATTGATCGACTTGGCCCAACAGGTCGAAGGTAGCATTCGCCACTCATCAGTACACGCAGCGGCTATCATCATCACAGATAAACCATTGCCGGACTACACTCCCATCCAGCGGGATAGCAAATCCGGCAAGATGATTACCCAGTACGACATGTATGCCCTGGACTGTAACGTGTCCGATGACGCGATTGGTTTGCTCAAGTTTGACTTTTTGGGACTGCGTAATTTATCCATTATTCAGACGGCTTTGGGATTGATTAAAAAGTACAAGCAAGTAAGTTTGGATATGACGAACCTGCCACTCGACGACAGTAAAACCTTTGAGCTGCTGTCCAACGGCGACACGATGGGTGTGTTTCAGCTCGAGTCTGCAGGCATGCGGCGGGTGGCACGCACCCTCCGGCCGAATCAATTTTCCGATATTACCGCTATGGTGGCGCTCTATCGGCCCGGACCTATGGATCTGATCCCCACATTTATCGAGGGCAAGCACAAACCAGAAACAGTTCAGTATCCCCACGACTTGCTCAGGCCAGTCCTACAGGAAACGTATGGTGTCATGGTGTACCAAGAGCAGATTCTGGAAATTGCTAATGTCATGGCTGGATACACACTAGGCGAAGCCGACATTTTACGCCGTGCCATCGGTAAAAAGAAAAAGAAAATTCTGGACGAAAACAAGAGCCGTTTCATCAAGCAATCAGGCGAGAAGGGATATCCCAAGGCAGTCGCCGAAAAAGTCTGGGGCTTCATC
>CAZBMX010000083.1:0-4483 GCA_964493195.1 uncultured Pseudomonadales bacterium | reverse complement strand
TCATTTGGTGGATTTGTTGTTTTGGGATATATATGTATTTCTTCAGTAGTACTCAGCGCTAGTATGCAGGGGTTGAGCGACCCACTTATAAGCGTCATAGCTTCATGGACTGCTGCGCCTTTGTTAGCAGCTGTGCGGCTAGCTGTTGATGCGCCGGCATTGGTCTGGCGGGTAACGCCAGGGATATGGTTGCTCCTGTTACTCATGGTGGTACTGTTTTGTCGCGCACGCCTGGTTTCTCTCTGGCTGGTTAGAGCACGCACACAACTATCAGTAAAAATGGTCAGAAAACATCATGAATCGTGCCTTTTTGCTTATTAGTTGTGTCTTATTTTGCGCAATTGGCGCGCTACTTCTTGGCTGGCCAAGTTCTGGGCAGACAGTAGTTCTCTGTGATGTTGGCCAGGGAGATGCGGTGCTAATCGCCTCAGGATTTACTCAAGTGCTAATCGACGGTGGTCCAGATGAAACTGTTCTCGAGTGCTTAGGGCAATTCATGCCATATTGGGATAAGCGGATTGAGTTGCTTGTTGCTACACATCCAGACGCAGATCATATCGGTGGATTGGTTGCAGTGCTGCAAAAGTACCAAGTTAGCGAGATTTGGGAGAACGGACAGCACAATGCCAAGCAAACAAAGCTCGCGGCCGATTTTGAAGCCCTGGCGGCGTCCCAGGTTGGTCGTGGAGCTCGTTTGCACGCAGTTTCCTCTGGAGACGGGTTTGCAGCGACTGATAAGAAAATTATTGCCCGAGTTTTATCTCCCTCGAGTAGGGGTGGGGCACTGGCGACAGGGAATGCAGCTCAATCCGAAGCAACATTATCGGATAAAATACCGGAAAAAGTAAGTGATTCGCTAGTCGGAAATAACGGATCAATAGTACTATTATTGGAAATTTCTGAAGTGAAGGTTTTGCTAGTTGGTGATCTCGAAAAAGAAGGGGAGTTAGCACTCTTGCAACAAGATATGATACCAGATGTACATATCCTAAAAATTGGGCATCATGGCGCAAAAAACAGCTCTTCCATCGATTTTTTGCATACAAGCAGACCCGAAATTGCGTTGATAGGTGTGGGCAAAAAAAACAGCTATGGACACCCCGCACCAGAGGTAATTGATCGACTGAATCAGCTTGGGGCTGTGACTATTAGAACAGATGAGCTGGGAACCGTGTCTCTGCATCTGAAAAATGGGGTCATTTCTGGATCAGTTTTTGAGAAATTCCGCCATTGAATCGAGTGTTCTCGAGAAAGTCGATTTGATTGTATTGGGTCTGCACTTGTTAAGGATGAGTTGCTGTGAACTTTTACACAAAAAAAATAAAAGTGCAATAGGCAAAATTATCGCGCTTGAGAAAATTGCTCCTTTTTGCCCACATACCAATGGTGAGTGAGCCAATCGGTCATCGAACTGTGTGAGTTTGGCTGAGCGCTGGGGGAGTGGTTTTGGGAATCGTCATAACAATCTGTTATTACTTTAGCGCTTTTACTCATTTTTTAAGCTCACCGAAACAAAAACGAAATAAATAAATTTCATCCACAAAATTGAGTACAAAATATTAGAGATAAAAAGGATAAAAAATCGATTGCTGTACTCAAAATAAAGAGTACAAAAAGTATTCATAAGTGTTCGCTAAATATTCGTATTAAAGGGGAGAACCTTTTCACCAATTGCATTCCAACACAACGATCAGTAGAATAGAGCAATCAGCGTTTGACCCGATTCGCACTCGGGGAAATTCAATACATGAATGACGCTGTCGGCGGAAATGCCGACCGGCTTGTGCCCGCAAACGCACCGTTGCTGCCACACGCAGTGTGCTGCACACAAAGGTTTTCGCAGTAATGTGAGAACGAACAAGGGTGGTACCGTGCTCGCAAATATCACACAATTTGCCGCACCCCTTCACATTCTGAACACAATTAATTCAGGAGGTGGATGGGTGTTTTTTTATAAAAAAAAGACAGCTAAAATGCGAGTACAATACGTGTGTGCAGGAGCTATATGACACAAAAAAAAGTTCAAAAACCAGAGGTAACGCAACTGAGTAGTTTGCTCAAGCAACTCGTGTCCCAAGCTGCGGCACAGGCACTGCCTCAACTGCCCGCAAAGCCGGTGGTAATCGAGCGCCCCGCCGACGCGCAGCACGGCCACTTCGCCACCAATCATGCGATGGTGCTGTTTGGGGCACTTTCTGCAGCGGAAAAATCACAACTGGAAGTTCGGTCACCGCGGGCAATGGCCGAGCGCATTGTTGCACAGCTGCAGGCAGCAAAACATCCTGCGATCAAGCAGCTCGCCATAGCTGGTCCAGGCTTTATCAACATCACCATTGATGCAGAGTTTTTATTGCAGCAGGTGACAGCGCTGTTGCAACAGCCAGGCAGATTGCAGGTGCTCTCAAACAGACGAGATGGCGATACGATCCTCGTTGAGTTTACCGACCCAAATCCGTTCAAAGAGTTCCACGTTGGGCATGTTTACAGCAATATCGTGGGCGAGGCGATTTCCAAGCTCCTAGAGGCTCGTGGCGCCGCCGTCAAGCGGGTGAACTACCAAGGTGACGTGGGCATGCATGTGGCTAAGAGTCTATGGGGCCTGCGCAGTTTACTGAAAACCCAGTCGCCAGATTTGACCCCCGTTGAGGCCATGGCCCAATTGGGCGAGTTGCCTCTTAAGCAGCGGGTTGAGTTTATGGGCAAAGGGTATGCGCACGGTTCGACCTGCTACGCCCAAGACGAACTTGCTAAGGCAGAGATGCAGGAGATCAACCTGTTGGCATTCAAAGCTGCGCAGGAAGTGGTAATCAAACCAATGGGCAGAGAGCCAAAGCTCGATTATCTGCAGCTGCGCAAGACGCACGCGCAGGATGCCGCCGAGATTCAAGAGCTATATCGACTAGGCAGAGCATGGAGCCTCGAGTACTTTGATACGATTTATGCACGGCTTGGGACTGAGTTCACACACCTGTTTTTCGAGAGTCAGGTGGCAGAGACTGGTGCGTTGCTCGTTCGAGAGTATCTCAAGAAAGGGTTGTTCAAAGAAAGCGATGGAGCGGTGATTTTCCCCGGTGAGGAGTATGGGTTGCACACTCGGGTGTTTATTAATTCTCACGGGCTGCCCACCTATGAGTCCAAAGACCTTGGTTTGTCCATCGAGAAGTATGCTTGGCAAAAGTATGACGAGTCCATTGTCATCACGGGCAACGAAATTGACGAATACTTCCGGGTGATTTTGCAGGTGTTGCAGCTGGTCAGACCGGAGTTGGCCGCCATCACCAAACACTTTTCGCATGGTATGGTGCGTTTGCCTGAAGGCAAAATGTCCAGCAGAACCGGCTCAGTCATTACTGGCGAGTGGTTGCTCAATAAGGCCAAAGAGGAGGTGACAGCTATCCTGGCAGCAAACAAGCCGGATTTGGCTGAAAACGACCGTGCTGAGATCGCTGAGCGGGTGGGTTTGGCAGCGGTGAAGTTCGCCTTGCTCAAGCAGCGACTGGGCAAAGACATCGTATTTTCGTTTGATGAGTCGCTCAGCTTCCAAGGATTTTCTGGTCCCTATATTCAGTACACCGTGGTGCGGTGTTTGAGCATTTTGCGCAAAGTGGCGCCGGAATTGAGTGGGGCAGGGGATGACTTGCTCAAACGATATGTTGCGAAACATTTGGATGCATTACTAAATATTCTGATGCAGCAAAAAACAGAGGTAGACCAATTGGACACTGATCTGTTATTTGCGCTTACTAGATATTTTGATGCAGTACAGTTAGCCAGCGATGAATACGCTCCCCACCACGTCTGTGGGTATGTGCACGAGCTCGCCCAAACCTTCAATGCGTGGTACACACACAAGCCGGTGGCAGCAGTGGTCGACCAACCAGCCGTTTTTGCGCTGCGGGTGGCACTGACCGTGGCAACGGCGCGCGTGTTGGGTGAAGGCCTGCAACTACTGGGCATCAAAACCGTGTGGGAAATGTAGTGGGCTTGCCAATGTACCTGTTTGCGTAGCTGGGGTACAATACCGCCAGCTGTTCGTATTCAGTAGTATTTGTTTCATTCAAAGGAATCTTATGTCCGAAAACACTTCCCGCACCGCAGTCTTGGTCAAGCCAGATGGTTTGCAACGCGGTCTGATTGGCGAAATTATCACCCGCTTTGAGCGCAAAGGGCTGAAGTTAATCGGCCTCAAGATGGTAGCGATGTCAGATGAACAACTGAGCGACTGGTACGCCGAACACAAAGACAAAAGCTTTTTTGGCGATCTCAAGTCCTTCATGGGCTCACTGCCAATTGTAGCTATGGTCTGGGAGGGCATCGATGCTGTGCCAGTAGTGCGCAAGTTGGTGGGTACCACGTTGGGCCGAGAGGCAGAAGCGGGCTCGATTCGCGGGGATTTTGGCATGAGCCAGCAGTTCAACCTCATCCACGCTTCAGCCAACGGCGACGACGCCAAGCGCGAGATCGCAATTGTGTTTGGAGAAGA
>CAZBMX010000082.1:0-4484 GCA_964493195.1 uncultured Pseudomonadales bacterium | reverse complement strand
GACATCATTTTGTTGTTGAGGCAGATGAATATGTTACAAATCCCGTGTCTGTGCAACAAGGTAGTGCTGGCATTGCCCGGTTCTCTTACCTAAAACCCCACTGCATCGTCGCTACCAATATATCGTTTGACCACCCCGATGTGTATAAAGACTTCGCGCATACAAAGCGAACATATGCTGGATTCTTCTCAAAACTTCCTCTTTCGGGCAGTCTCGTAGCAACACAACAAGTGTTTGATCTTGACTTGCCCTTGCCCAAGTGCACTCATATTAGTGTGTCAAATCAGCATGGAGCTACTTTCAGGTATGAATATCTTCGCGACCAAAGTAAAGAGGGCACTTCGATGGCTCGCTTACATGTTTCAAACAAGACATACACCATCACTCTAAAACTACCTGGTGAGTACAACATGCAAAACGCAGTTTGCGCTGTTGCAGCTACATCAACAATCGGTGTTTCCATTGCCCAAGCCCTAGCTGCGCTAGCAGAGTTCCGCTCAACACAACGGAGATTCGAAAAAAGACTCGAGCTTGCAGGTGTGCCATTTTATGACGACTATGCCCACCACCCAAGCGAATTAACTGCTGTCATCCAAGCACTCAAAGAGTGGTATCCGGATAAAAAAGTTCTGGTAGCATTTCAACCCCACACGTTCTCTCGAACCAAAGCGTTGCTGTCAGAGTTTGCCCACAGTTTAACTACGGCCGATCGCTTAGTCTTACTCGAGATTTTTGCTTCCGCGCGAGAGGCAGATGACCCCACAATGACTAGCACTGTCCTCGCAAATACTATCCGAACTGTGTCTCCAGAACTACCCATACGCGTATTGCCCTCTGTTGCAGCGCTAGCCACATACTTACACACAGCAAACCTAGAAAACTGTGTCGTTTTAACTGTAGGAGCAGGAGATATCTATCAGGTGTATGATCAGTTACAGGTAAAGAATGTCACATGACAGCCGTTCAAAAAAAAATTACGAGTGACCTACCAGAGATATCTTGGAAGCTAAATGAACCATTAGCTCCGCTTACGTATGCCAAGATAGGCGGTCCTGCAGAGGTGTTTGCTCGTGTGACCAACCCCACGCAAGCAAGCCGAGTACTGAGCTATTGTCACCAAAACTCAATACCCTACACAATACTAGGAGGAGCGAGCAATGTTCTTATTTCTGATGATGGACTTACAGGTGTAGTGCTTCAATATACAAATGATACCGTCTCCCTCACTGACAAGAAAACCTCATCAGGCAAACAAATCGTCTACATCGCAAGCGGCACTAAAACTTCATTGGCTGTGTCTCAAACAGTTGAATTCGGGTTGACTGGCCTTGAGTATTTCCTTGGTATTCCTGGCAACATTGGTGGGGCAATTTACAACAATGCACATTATCTAACAGACCTTATTGACTCATACATTTATCAAGTACATGCTCTAACCCCTGATGGCACAGAACAATGGTACGATCATGCAGTATGCCAGTTTGGGTATGAACAATCACGTTTTCAAAGTTCGGGAGAATTGATTTTGGGTGCAGAATTCGCTCTAGAACAAGGAAATTTAGAACTATCAAAACAAAAGATTGCTCAAGCCACCAAGTATAGGGCAGAAACGCAACCCCTAGGCATCCCAAGCTCAGGTTGTATGTTCCGCAATCCAGCAAACACGGCAGCTTTGCGCACTCAGTTTCCACAGTTCGCGGATAAACAGTTTATCCCCGCAGGTTTCCTCATCGATCAAGCAGGACTTAAGGGCAAGAGAATCGGTGGCGTGAGTGTTAGTAAGAAGCATGCTGCATGGGTTATAAACGAGGGAACTGGAAAAAGCACTGACGTGTTAGCTTTGGTTGCACACATCAAGAAAACTGTAAACAAACAATTTGGAGTTACGCTTGAGACAGAGGTCTTTTTCTTGCCGTCGGGTGTAGGCAAGTTAGAAAGTGCACATGCAGGGATTTAAAGTAACGGGAGGAAAACCACTACACGGTTCAGTAAGAATAGGTGGAGCCAAAAATGCATCTTTTAAACTTATGATTGCAGCCTTGCTTGGTGATTCTGAATCAAGACTACTCAACTTCTCCCATATCAGCGACGTCGAGCTGGTTTCAAACATCATCAACTACTTGGGTGGCTCCGTCACAAAGGCTGGCGAACGAGCGCTGTTTATCAATCCACAGGGATTGAAGTCTGCTCGAATCAACGCAAATCATGGTGAGCAAGGGCGATTCTCGACCATGTTTATTCCTGCATTACTCACGCGATTTGGCAAAGCAGAGGTTCCCGCACCTGGAGGTGACAAAATTGGGGCACGCCCACTTGATAGACATTTCGATGGACTGACCGCTATGGGTGCCAAGATCATTGTTAAAGATGGCATGTATATTGCAGAAGCAAAAGAGTTGCACGGCACAACCTATCGATTCTCAAAAAACACTCACACGGGTACTGAAACACTCATTATGGCAGCAGTGAAAGCTAAGGGCACGACTTTGCTTGAAAATGCCGCCGAAGAACCTGAAATCGATGATTTAATCTCATTCCTCAACGCAATGGGAGCCCGTATTCGCCGCAAAAATCCGCGATGTATTGAAATTCAAGGTGTGGAAAAACTCGAAGGCGCTATTCATAAGTTACTCCCCGACAGAAACGAGGCCGTCAGTTATGCATGCGCAGCGCTCATGACAAAAGGTGATGTTATCATTGAAAATGCCAATCCTAAGGATCTCAACGCATTTTTGCAAAAACTAGACGATATTCATGCAGGATATGAAGTTGGCACGTATGGCATTCGTTTCTACTATAAGGAGCCACTGCAAGCTACCGATGTGACTACAGCCATTGAGCCAGGATTTATGACAGACTGGCAACCCCTTTGGGGAGCGTTGCTTACACAATGCCATGGGGTAAGCACCATACACGAAACAATTCATCCCAATAGATTTCAATATGTTGATGAGCTTATACATATGGGTGCCCATATTGAAAAATTTAACCCTAAAGTTGAACATCCAGAGATCATTTACAATTTCGATCTAGAAAATGATCGACCAGAGCACTATCATGCTATAAGAGTGACTGGTAGCACCCAACTCAAGAGTGGTACCTGCACTGTAAAAGACTTAAGACATGGAGCAACCTTGATCTGTGCCGCATTGGCTGCAGTAGGAACTTCTACGATAACAGGCATCGAGCATGTTGATCGCGGATACGAATCTCTTGACGAGCGGCTTCGTTCGATGGGCGCTACGATTGAGCGTGTAACAGTATGAACACAAAACAGAGCGTTGAGTCTACAAACAGATAGGTAGTTGTATGGGATCACTAGCATTATTCTTAAGCGTCCTCATTTTGTCATTCATCGTCATGAGTGTTGCAATTATTCCATTCATCAATCTGTTGTATCAGCTAAAATTCCAACGAGCTCAACAAGAGACGCGTGATGTTTTTGGTGCACTAACTCCAGTTTTCAACATGTTCCATAAATCAAAAGCCGGCGTGCCAGTCGGTGGAGGCTTGTTGATCATTACAGTTGTATCACTACTCTTTGCCTGCTTACTCCCTTTGCTGCATTCCTCAGGTGTGACAATCACCAGCGTGCATCGTAATGCGCAGGCTGAAGTTAATATTTTGTTCTTTACTTTTCTTTCATTTGGACTACTTGGCTTGATTGACGACATCAAAAAGTTTTTTAAGTTGAAAAACGCTGGCTTATTTGGACTACGAATGAAACACAAGTTAGTGTTAGAAATTATTTTGGGAGCGGTAATCAGTTATTTTCTACACACGGCATTGGGGATCTCAATTCTGCACGTACCATTCATCGGTACGTTCGAGCTCGGCTTCATGTTCGTACCATTTGCTACCTTTGCCATTGTTGCTTTTGCAAATGCCATAAATGTGACTGATGGCCTCGACGGACTTGCTTCAGGCTCACTGATGATTTCGCTTTTTGGCTTGTGGTTCTTATCGGCACAAATCTTGGATGTGCCACTCTCACTATTTCTAGCTTTGTTGATTGGGGCACTCATCTCATTTCTATACTTTAACGTTTTCCCTGCTCGCATGTTTATGGGTGATGTCGGTTCATTGTCATTCGGTGCCACACTTGCTGTTGTCGGTTTGCTGCTCGGAAAAACCATTGCACTCGTGGTGATTGGCTTTATATTTGTATTTGAAATTGCAAGTTCGCTCATACAGCTTTTGGCCAAACGATTTCTAAAGCGGAAAGTGTTTCCTGCTGCACCATTTCACCTTACCTTGCAGCAACACGGCTGGGAAGAACCAAAAATTGTCCAACGCGCGTGGCTGATGCAGATTATGCTTACGTTGTTCGGAGTCTGGCTCGCGGTGTTGTAAAGAGTGAGAATTATGCGATCAACTGCCCGATCGAATCGTCACTTTCATTTCACACAGGCATCTCTATTTGTGGTCCTTGCGTTATGTTTTTGTATTTTAGGAGTTCTGTTTGTGTTTGAAGCATCGGTTGC
>CAZBMX010000081.1:0-4532 GCA_964493195.1 uncultured Pseudomonadales bacterium | reverse complement strand
GATCAAAAAAGCGGCAGCAGCAAAAAAACCGGTGATTGTTGACTTCTTCGCCACCTGGTGTGGACCATGCCGCTTGGCAGCACCAATCATCGACAAGCTGGCAGATGAGTATGCCGATAAAGCAATAATCGTCAAAATCGATGTAGATGAAAATAACCAGACCTCAAGCCAGTTCGGCGTCATGAGCATCCCAACAGTCATCGCATTCCAAGACGGCAAGCCGGTAGACAAAATCATCGGCTTCCCTGGTGAGCCGGGCTACCGCAAGCTGATCGACAAAGTAGTTGGAGCCAGCGAGTAAGATATGGCACACACCAAAGTCGCAATTATTGGTTCTGGACCTGCTGGTTATTCAGCTGCAGTCTACACAGCCCGGGCAATCTTGGCACCAACGGTGTTTACTGGACCAGAAAGTGGTGGGCAGCTGATGTACACCACCGAGGTAGAAAACTTTGCCGGGTTTGCCAAAGGTATTCAAGGGCCGGAGTTGATGTTTGCCATGCGTGAGCAAGCCGAACGATTTGGCGCACAGATGCGTGATGAGTTGGTGACCGCGGTGGATTTTAGCCAGCGTCCATTCAAGTTGTGGACCCAGTTGCCCGAGGGCGTTCCGTATGAGCTCTACAAATCCGGCAAGCCTGAGGAGTTGGCAGCGGCTATGGAATCGTTGCGCAAGACTGAACCGCAATGGACTGCAGATACGGCCATTATTTCTACCGGCGCTTCCTCGATCATGTTGGGTATCCCGGGAGAAAAGGAATTGCTATCCAAGGGCGTGAGCACTTGCGCTGTCTGTGATGCAGCGTTTTTCAAACAAAAAATTGTGTTTGTCGTTGGCGGCGGAGACAGTGCCATGGAGGATGCCACGGCATTAAGCAAGTTTGCCAGCAGTGTGACTATTTTGCACAGACGCGATAGTTTCAAAGCCAGCAAAATCATGCAGGATCGGGTGCTCAGTAATCCCAAAATTAAAGTCATGTGGAACACACAGTTACTAGAAATTATTGGCACTCAACAGGTAGAACACATCAAAATTTCCGAAAACGGTATGCAAAAAACGTTGCCGGCAGAAGGTGTTTTCATGGCCATTGGTCACAAGCCCACCACGCAGATGTTTGCTGGACAGATTGAGCTTGATTCCCATGGTTATGTAGTCACTCGGCAGAGTGCGACCAAACTTGGTTTAGCTGCTGCTCAAGCAGCACTTTCTGCGGAAGGTTTGGTGGAGTACCCAACCATGACTTCGGTGCCGGGGGTGTTTGCCGCCGGTGACAACGTCGATGTGCGCTACAAGCAAGCAATCACCGCTGCTGGACAGGGCTGTAGCGCCGCACTCGATGCCGAACGCTGGTTGGAGCGGCAGTAGTTGTAAGTACCATGGGTGTGTTGCACCCTTTTAGAAAGACAGACATGACCAATCCACACCAGAGTGCGGTGCAGCAGTTGGAGCAAGTTGCTGACATACTGCGCACAGAGTATCCCAAAGATCGGCGTCAGCGGTTCGATGCTGCCATCAAACAGCTCAAACAGCCAGAGCGGGTGTTAGAGGCAGAACTGTCTGTCAAGATGGACTCAGGCAAAACTCAAAAGTTTAAGGCATTTCGTGCCCAACACAACGCAGCTCGCGGCCCGTACAAGGGTGGCATTCGCTTCCATCCCAACGTGACGCGTGAGGAAGTGATGGCGCTTTCCACTTGGATGACCTGGAAGTGTGCAGTCACCGGCATTCCCTATGGCGGCGGCAAAGGTGGGGTGATCGTGGATCCGCGCAAGTTGAGTCAGGCTGAACTACAGCGACTGAGTCGCGCCTATGCTCGCTTCGTGGCAGAGGCCATCGGGCCGTGGGTCGATGTGCCAGCGCCAGACGTCAATACTACGCCGCAGATTATGGCTTGGATGGTGGATGAGTACCAGCAGTGGGCAGGTAAACAAGGCCAAGTAGCTGCTAATCCGTTGGCTGCATTTACGGGCAAGCCACTTGGGTTGGGTGGGTCTGCGGGTCGGGAAGAGGCCACCGGGCTTGGTGGTGTGTACGTGCTGGACAAACTTGTTGAACATCTGGGATTAGAGCGCAAGCAAGATGCTCGAATCGCGATTCAGGGTTTTGGCAATGTCGGGTACTGGTTTGCCTGGCATGCGTATCAGCGTGGCTACCAGATTGTAGCGCTGTCGGACTCGAGTGGCGGAGTGTACATGACCGATCACAGCATGAATCCGGAGAAGACTTTGGAGTGCAAACGCAAGTTTGGCAGTATCCAAGAGTGCATGTGCACCGATGAGGCGTGTCATATTTCGCTGGGCAAGAAGATTACCAATCAGGAGTTGCTCGAGCTTGATGTCGATATTTTGGTGCCTGCCGCTCTGGAAAACGTGATCACGGCAGAAAATGCTGGCCGGATTAAAGCGCGTGCCATCATCGAAATGGCAAACGGACCAGTTTCGCCGGATGCCGATGTGATCTTAGAAAAAAACGGCGTCATTTCAATTCCTGATGTCTTAGCCAATGCCGGTGGTGTGACCACTTCATACTTTGAATGGGTGCAGAATTTGTCTGGGTACTACTGGACCAAAGACGAAGTGTTAGCTAAGTTGCAGCCGCTGATGGAGCGCTCGTTTGACCAAATGTGGCAGTTGAAAGAAAAAACTGGGGTAAGTGCGCGCATGGCGACGTATTCAGGTGCAGTCAAGGCCGTGGTGGATGCGATGTTGGTGCGGGGGGTGGTGTAGTTCAGCCAAAAAATCTGCTGCGCCAGTTTGCAACTGTTTGCAGATCACCTATACTGAAGAAATGCACGCACCCAAAGAAAACGGCGGTGACTTATCGCTCGTGGAGGCAAGCGAAGATTTCTTCACCCTAGAGGGCAAGAACGTAGCTCAGGTTCCTTCGTCGTATTCGCACGAGACTGAGAATGTTCGGGAAATGGAGGCCGCGTTACGTAATCCCGAAGTTCTCTGGCCTGGTTTTTGGTATGAAATCATGCAGGGGGCCTGGACACATAATGACTGGAGCAAAGGTCCGCCAAAAGTACTGATTTACTATGAGGGCAGTAAAAGGCCGGTTGATATATGGCAGTTCATTCAACACAGGGAAAATGGGAGGCTTTTTGCACGAGCGATCAGTCGGTTCAGACATAAAAAAGTGGAGCGGGTGGAAGTTCGGAATCATATAAAAGATGACACAGGGCTTGAGCCGCACAACCTGCTAATCACCCGACATGAAGAAAAGATGGAAAGTCGGGGTCTTGGCGTTCACGGTGAGGGACTTAAAAACGCAATGGCAGTTGCCGCATGCACTGACTTAGCGCAAGGTTTTTCTGCACAGTCATGGACTCCAAGTACCGGAGCATGGTATGGAGAAGCAAAAAACTTACCGTTTCAGAACAATCCGAATGCACCACAACATGTGCATCTGTGCTATCACAGTGACACAACCAAGCGGGTGTCAGAGACCGTCATCACCGTGACGAAACCAGATGAACAACTGTTGGCAACATTGGCGCAGATTGATTCATGGTTTCTTCCAATCAATAAAGCGTATCGATTTCAAAACATCCATCCCGAGCAGCGTTGGGGAAGGATGAGGAATCGGTCAGGTTTGGCTACTATATTTGTGGAACAACGTTGGGCTGATCTTCCGGGTGATGTCGTGTTTCCACAGTCAATCATTGAAACTGCTGGACAAGAGCATTTGTATAAGCAAACCCACCTGGAAGCACCCAGAGTAGAAGTGCTAGCTGGGGATGTTTTGCGACTGCCAAAAAGCAAGACGATTGAGTACGTATTTGTCGATGGATTACGGGTACAAACTCCAGGCTCAAACTTTGCAAACATGTATCACTTCGTTGGCTGGGGGGCAGGGGATACGTATGGCTACAATCCGAGTCGTTCGGGTAACTCCAGGAAAATAGATGGTGGGTTCAAGGAGCTGTTAGCGGTGACCCTGGCTGAATGCACTGATTATAGAGTTTTTACTCATATTCTTCGGTGCATTATACAAAGTAGCTATGACTGCGTTGAGTCATCGCTTCCCAATGAAATTTTTCAGTTGTTGAGCAACCCTGCAGCAGTACTGGCAGTTAAGCGTGCATTTATACTGGTTGCAGGAAGTAGTGATTTTATTACAGAATCCGCTAGCGAGCATACTAGGGCAAGTGCAGAGGGGCTGCGTGTCTCCTACGTTCCCTCAAAAGTTTGGTTTAAGTTATTGCTCAAGGTATTTCCAGCACATGAACTACGTTCGCTGGATGATTACTATTTCGAACAGAGAATGCGAGATGCTGTAAAACTAAAAGCTCAAGCAGAAGCATTGGAAGCGCTTGAGAAACAAAACATGGAGAGTCTTTTCCTCGAGCGAGGATACACTGCTCCTGAGGAAAAGAAGCAAACCGGTGATGTTATCATGCTTGCTCTGCCAAAGCAGCGCGACCTACACAGAATC
This sequence comes from uncultured Pseudomonadales bacterium, assembly GCA_964493195.1. Lineage (GTDB taxonomy): Bacteria > Patescibacteriota > Microgenomatia > UBA1400 > PJMF01 > CAZBMX01. Next base: position 94 of record CAZBMX010000081.1, on the reverse strand, counting down.
GCGTCAGAGTCACTACTGTTGCATGCCATGGCAACCCGAGCTGGTCGAGTGGTCTCACAATCCGAAAAAGGCATCCGACTACAAATGAAGATGG